>CAIYET010001010.1 GCA_903925285.1 Candidatus Hydrogenedentota bacterium
AGCGTGCCATCCATGTCAAAACATACGCACTCAATACTCATCACGCGATGATCCATGGCGCGCGGACCGGCGCCCAGAGCAGCCGGTTCGCTTCGGGATCGTCGATGAATTGCTCCGTTTCGGGATTCCAACGCAGCTTGCGTCCGAGTTTCATCGCAATATTGCCGAGGTGGCAAATCGTCGACGAGCGCTGGCCAATTTCAGCCGACGCAATGGTTTCTTTCCGGGAACGCATGCAGTCGATGAAGTTCCGTTGATGATTGTTGCTGTCGTACAAATGGACCTCGCTGGGTCCGATTTCGGACTTGAGAATCGCTGGGTCGCTCGCGTCCATGCTTCCACGGACGTATATCCAGCCGTCCGTGCCTTCGAAGCGGACGCCCACCCCTTGCGGGTTGGGATCGCTCGAACAGATCACTTCGACGCCGTTGGCGTAACGGTAATGGACCTTGAGTTTCATGACCGTATCGTAGAGGCCGTCTTTCGGGAACTCGCCGACGCCCTCGATCTCGACCGGTCCCGTGCGCTCGGTGTCGTTGCCCCACTGCGCGATATCGTTGTCATGCGCGCCAAGGTCCGTCATCACGCCGCCCGCATAGTCCGATATATACCGGAAATTGAAATGGCAGCGCTTTTCGGTGTACGGCGCCCACGGCGCGGGTCCGAGCCACAGGTTGTAGTCGAATCCCGGCGGCACGGGCATTTCCGGTTGGGGCGCGATCGCGCTGCCCGCCGGTACGAAGGTGCGGATCGTATGCACCTTGCCGATGCGGCCGTTGCGGACGAGTTCGCACGCGTAGCGCACGTTGCGCGTCGAGCGCAACTGCGTGCCCGTCTGGAACACACGGCCATAACGTTTGATCGTATCGCACAACTGACGACCTTCGCCGATGCAGCGCGACAGCGGTTTCTCGCAATAGACGTCCTTGCCGGCCTTCGCAGCCGCGACCGAGATCGGCACGTGCCAATGGTCGGGCGTGCCGATGCACACGGCGTCGATATCCGCCCGCGACACGACTTCGCGGAAATCGTTGTACACATCGCAACCCTTGTACGTGCCCGAGGCTTTCTCGGCAGCGTAATGCTCGTCGACGGCTTTTCGTGCGCGTTCGCGGTGGGCGGTTTCGACGTCGCACACGGCCACGACTTGAACATCGCCGAGGCCGAGGAAGCAATTCATGTCCGCAGTACCCATCCCATTTACGCCGATACAGGCCAGGGTGATACGGTTGCTCGGAGCCGTCGCGCCATCGAGTCCCAGCGCGCGGCCCGGAATGATGTACGGCGCGGCGACCGTCGCAACGGCGGCCTTCAGGAACGTCCTGCGCGTAACGTCTTTATTTTGCGGGCACATCGCTACTCGATAGCTCCTTGATGAAGAGGTTGCGGAAATAGAGCGTCGAGCCGTGATTCTGCAACTCGATTTGGCCCATCGGATAGATCGGCTTGCTGCGATCCCAGTAATTCTCCATCGTGACGTTGTCCACGACCAGCACGTCATTCAGATAGACCGTCACCTTGTCGCCAACCATTTTGATACGGAACGTGTTCCACTCGCCCACGGGCTTGTCGGCACACTTGATGGGATTGCTGGGATTGTTCTTGTTGTTGTAAAGGCCGCCCGAACCCACGGGATTCGACGCGGCATCCCAAATCTGAACCTGTGGCGAACCGCGCAGATAGATGCCGCTGTCGCCGGCTTTCTCGATTTTCCAGTCGACCAGCATCTCGAAATCGCCGTAGTCTTTCGCAGTGCAGAGGGCGTCGCCCTTGCCGTCGAATACGAGTGCGTTACCCTCGGCACGCCAATGGGCGCGCATCTTTTCATCCGCCGCCTTCTGTGCCGCAGCCAATTCGTCCGGACTCATCTTGGCGCGCTTTTCCGGATCCGCCACCAAGCCTTTCCAGCCCGCCAAATCCTTGCCGTTGAACAACGGCGCGAATCCGTCCGGCGTCTTGACCTCCTGCGCGGGCGTCGGCACAGCCATGGCCAATACCGCCACGGCCAACACGATCATTACAATAGGTTTGTACATGAGAAGCTCCTTCCAAAAGTCCACGTTACTTCTTTTTTGCAACGGATTTCGATTCAATCTTCAACTCGTTGATCGACCAAACACTCTTATCGTCCGAACCGGTCTGCACGATATTGATGTACTGGCCGACCTTCGGCGCGAACGCGATCTCGGTCACGGGACCGGCGCCCTTGCCCTCGGAAACCGCTACGCCCCAATTGGATTTGTCGTTCGACACAAACACCTTGTAGCCGCGCGGATAGGCGTCTGCCGCCTCGGAACAATCGAGCGTAAGCTTGCTCACTTCGTATTCGCAGCCCAAGTCGATTGTGAAAGACATGTCCGGCTTCTGCATCGCGCCTGAATGCCAGCGCGTATTGGATTTGCCGTCGATGGCCTTCTTCGCATCGTCGGGATTGACGGAGGCCGTCACTTTAAGGCCGTTGACCTTGATTTTGTCCGCAGCCAACACCGCTTCCTTCTTCAATTCTTCAACCGCCAGATACGGCTCGACCAGCGCCAAGGCGTCCGGGCCGCTCGTGCTGCTCAGGCCGCCGAGGACCATTTTCTTCTCGTCGGCCTTCAAGGCGAGTTTCATAAGTTGCGTATACTCTTGCAGCTTGGCTTCGGACGGCTTGCCCGGGAGTTCGAGCAGACGCAACGCGCCGCGCATCGCCACGACGCGCCGAACCTCGTCCTTGGCGTTCTTTTTGATCAGTTCCATAATCGCGTCGAGCGCATCGGCCTTTGGCCATGCCGCCAGCGCGCGCAGGGCCGCTTCGCCTGCTACATCTTTCTTCTGGGCCGCACCGGCAACGATCTTCAGACCACTGTTGGCGCCTATCTGGCCCAGCGCGGTGTAGAACGACGCCTTGGCCGCATCGCTCTTCGCATTCGGCAGCGCCGCCAACAACGCGTCGGACTGCTTGCCCTCATCGGCAAGGGTCTTCGACGCCGCAACGACCGCCTTCTCCGCTTCGCGGCGGGCGCTGTCGCCCTCGACCGCGATCAGCAGGCCAGCCAGCACCGGTACTTCCTTTTCGCCTGCCAGAATCCCCAGCGCCTTGAACGATTCCACACGGACGTTCTCATCCGCATCCTTGGCAGTCTCGAGCAGCGTCGGCACCGATGCAACGGCATTGCGTGCAGCCAAACTGCGTGCAAGTTCGGCGCGAACCGCGACATCGCCCTTCTTCATCTCCGCAGCGATAGCGGCGTCGACGTCTTTGCCGCGCAATTGGTCGAGACTGCCGCGTGCGGCATCCCGCTCGGCCTTATCCTGGCCCGCCGCCGCCTTCGCAAGTTCCGGCACGCATGCCGCGCCGCCAAGTTTTCCGATGGCTGCCAGCGCCGCCACGCGCACGCCCGCGTCTTGGCTCTTCGCTGCAGCATTCACCGCCGCCAGCACCGAGGCGTCGCCGCGATCCGCCAGCGCCGTCAACAAGAGCGCCTGGCCCGCTGCATCGATCTTAGCCAACGCGCCCGCGAAGGCACCCGTGGCCGCCTGCCCTTTCAGATGCCGCACGAACGTGAGCGACGCAGCCCGAAGCGCCACATCGCTACCCGTCAACGCCTCGATGGCAACCGGAAGGCCCGCCTCGCCCAGCGCCTTCACTCGACCATTGAAAGCCGCGACGCGTACGTTCGCAGCCTTCTCGCCGTTCAAAATCTCTTCATACAGTTTCACAGCGCCCGCCGTGTTGCCCGCCGCACACAGCTTGTCCGCGCAAAGTAAGTACGCATCAGCCCACGCCGCATTCGATTCCGGCGCGAGACCCTTCTTGACACTCGCCAACGCCTTTACGGCCTGTTCGCCACCGATCCGGCCCAGCGCCGCCAGCGCCGCGTCACCGATGGCCTTGTCTTTCCCGGCGGCCAAAGGCGCGAGCGCCTTCACCGCCGCCGCGCACTGCCGCACGCCCAGCGAATTGACGATACCGATCTTCACGTTATCCTTCGCAGCCCCGAGCGCGCCAAGAAGCGCCTTGTCCACCGCTTCGCCCGGAATCCGTTCAAGCGCATAGCGCGCCATATCGGATGTCTCCTTCGCACCCAGCATCCCCGCCAGCGTTGGCACCGCCGCTTCCGTCGCGAAAATAGACAGTTGACGGCACACGAACTGTTTGGCATCAAGGGTCGCTTTACCCTTCAAGATGCCCAGCAGTTTGTCCTGCAAATCCTTGCGCGCCTCCGGCGCCCCTTGCGAATCGCGAACTGCGTCCGACACGACCGTCAGGCACTCGCGGCTCTGGCCAAACTCATAGGCCGGAACGGCCTTCAGCGCGGCATCCAGCGAAGCCGCATCGGCAAAGCTCACCGCAGGCATCCACAAGCCTACCGCCAATGCAATGCACAAAAAACCAATTGCGATATTACGTCTCATCGTTCTCTCCTTCACGACCGGTTTCCCAACGCGTTCACTTTATGCTTTCGGCCAGCAACGTTCGTACAAAACGCCGACAACCCATTCTCTCAAATCTCAAATCTCAAATCTCAAATCTCAAATCTCAAATCTCAAATCTCAAATCTCAAATCTCAAATCTCAAATCTCAAATCTCAAATCCAAAATCCAAAATCCAAAATCCAAAATCTCAAATCTTCACACTTCCCACGGACTTCGATCCGGGCGCGACAATAGCCGGTTGGCTTCTTCGTCGCCCACGAAGCGTTCCGCCGCAGGGTCCCACTTCAAACGCCGATTCAACTGGTTGCAGATATTGCCCAACTGACACACACTCGAAGTCCGGTGTCCGATTTCGACATCCGCGATACAGCGGCTGCGCGTCCTCACACACTCCAGGAAGTCCGAACGATGATCGCGGTGACGGCACAGATGCATGTCGTTCGGCCCCAGTTTCGCTTGCAGGATCTGCGGCGGATCCGCGCGCAGGTATCCGCGGCCAACCATGATTTTGCCCTTGGTCCCATGAAACACGCAGTCCGATTCGCCGCCGTGATACATCGGAAGGCCGTTGGCATACAAGAACGTCATCCGTTTGACGTCCTTTCCATCCGGCGGAATGACTTCTACCGGACCGCCGCCGTCCATGTCGAGCGCCCACTGCGCGATGTCGAGATGATGCGCCCCAAAATCGCTGAACCCGCCGCCCGCATAGTCGCGGTAGCCACGCCAATTCGGGAATCCTGAAAAATTCATCGGGCACAGTTCCGAACTGTACGGACGCCATGGCGCCGGGCCGAGCCAAGCATCCCAGTCAAGCGTTGACGGGACCGGGTCCGGCGGCAAGCTATACGTATCGATCGGAAACCCGCCGATCCCGATATCGATACTCGTCAGGTCGCCGATGACCTTATTGCGCACCAGTTCCGCCGCACGCGAGAAGTAGTTGTCGTACTCGGAGCGTTGCTGGCTGCCAGTCTGAAACACGCGGTCATAACGACGCACGGCGTCCACGACCGCGCGTCCATCGGCGATAAATCGCGTCATCGGCTTTTCGCAATAAATATCCTTACCCGCCTTGGCCGCCGCGATCGCCGGAATTGCGTGCCAATGATCCGGCGTCGCGATGCACACCGCATCGATGTCGGGACGCGCGAGCAGTTCGCGAAAGTCCCGATACATCGCGCAGCCCTTATAGCCCGCACGATCCGCCCGTCCGGCGTAATGCGTATCGACGGCATTCTTGGCCTTTCCGAGGCGTTCCGACTCGACATCGCAGACGGCAATAACCTGTACATCCTCGCGGTGTTTGAACGCCTCGACATGCGATTCGCGGCCCAGTTTGCCTACGCCGATGAATCCCATGCCGATGCGATTGCTGGGCGCAACGCTCCCGTCCGCGCCCAAGGCCGAAGCAGGAACGATCGCCGGAAAGGCAACAACACCCGCCGCCGCGACAGCCGTCCGTTTCAGAAATCCACGCCGCGTCAAATCATTGCTCCGCATATTCGCTCCTTGCAAAATTCCAGCCCACACCAACAGGGCAAATCTCAAATCTCAAATCTCAAATCTCAAATCTCAAATCTCTTCAGACCAAGTGCCACGGCGCGCGCATCGTCCGCACTCGTTTCCGGTCCGCTTCGTCATCGCCCACGACACGTTCCGCAACGGGATCCCACTGGATCTTGCGGCCCAACTGCATGGCGATGTTGCCCAAATGGGCGATCGAAATCGCCCGATGCGCCACCTCGATCGGCGTGATGGTTAGCGCGCGCGTCCGTGTACAGTCCAGAAAATTGCCGATGTGATCGTTGCTCTTGTACAGATGGACATCGTTCGGCCCCAGCTTGCTCTGAAGCAGCGATTTCGGTTCGGCGTCCATGCCGCTCCGGTCGACCCAGACCCAGCCGTCCGTGCCCTTCCACAGCGCGCCGCCCCGGTTCTTGTTCGACACAATCATCGTGAAACCGTTCGGCGCCACAGGCGACGCGCCTGGCGCGTATTTGCACGTAAACCGGTAGTTGATTGCGGCGTTGTACAGGCCCTCGCGCGGATACTCGCCCACGCCTTCGATCTCGACGGGGCCTGTATATTCCGTGCCCATGCCCCAGTTCGCGATGTCGCAATGATGCGCAGCCCAGTCGGTCAACTGCCCGCCCGAATAATCGAGAATCCACCGGAAATTCCAATGGCAGCGTTTTTCCGTATAAGGCGCATCGGGCGCCGGTCCGAGCCAAAAATCATAGTCGAATCCTTCCGGAACCGGCATCGGCGCTTGCCGCTCGATACTCGGCCCCGTCGGCAGTCCGACCTCGACCGTATGAACCGTGCCAATGCGCCCATTGCGCACCAGTTCACAGGCGGACCGGAAATGATTCTGCGAACGCTGCCAACTGCCCGTCTGCCACACGCACCCAAAATTATGCACCGCGTCGCTCATCGCACGCCCTTCGACCAACGTCAGCGAAAGAGGCTTCTCGGCGTAAATGTCCAACCCGCGTCGCGCCGCTGCAATCGCCGGCATCGAATGCCAATGGTCCGGCACCGCGATCGACACCGCATCGAGATCGGTCCGCGCCAGCAGTTCGCGAAAATCGTTATAGTCCCGGCAATCCGCGTTTCCCTGTTTTTCATCGACGGTCTTCTTGGCCGCGAGACGGTGCGAACGATCCACATCGCACACCGCAACGATCTGCACGCGAGACCCATGTCCCAGGAAATCGCGCATATTGTTCGTCCCTTGGCTACCGGTACCGATGCAGCCCAGCACGACGCGATTGCTCGGCGCCACCGCCCCATCCGCGCCCAGCGCCGACGACGGTATAATATAAGGAAACGCCACCGCGCCTCCCGCAACCACCGCAGTCTTCTTCAAAAATTCCCGTCGACTGTAGCCTTCATTTCTCTCCCCGTGACGATTGGTCTCCGGCTTCACAGACGCGTCTCCTTATCGATTCCCGACTTCGCACGACCCCAGCTTATCGCTGAAGTCCCTATCATGCTTCAAACGCAACCCAATATCAACCCCCGTTCTTGAGACCCATCCGGAGACATGTTGGTTTTGTCCAACAGAGCGAAGAGAAAAAGATGAAGGACGAAGGATGAAGGATGAATTGGCGATTGCGGATTGTGGATCATTGCCGATATGGCCTGAAGCCTGAAGCCTGAAAGCGTTGCTTGACGCCTACAGGCGCGTGTGTTAGAATCCGCACAGTTTAGGCGCTCCCCGGCGGGGATCGGCGTCGTCGCTTCAGGAAGGAGCCACCATGAAAATCCGTTACATTTGGTTGCTCTTGGTATTGCTCGCGGCCATCGCCGCGACCGGTGGGTGCGCACGCGCCGCCCGCGATACCACGGGTTTCTCCATCACCGACACGGCTACCGTCAACGCGCCATTCAGCGACGCTTGGCAGATGGCCAAAGCCATCTTGCGCGAAAAAGATTACGACCTCTATACGCGCGACAAGCGCGGCGTCTTCGTCGCTTTCAGCAGCCAGCATCACAACCTCCTGCGATTGAACCGGACCAAGTTCACCGTCTCGCTCCATCCCATTTCCGATTCGGCCACCGAGGTAACAGTCGAGTCCGTTCTCCAAGTATACGGAACAACGCTCTTGACCTATCCGGGCTGGCATGACCGCAAAACCACGCGCCACGAAGACGCGCTGGATCTCCTAAAAGCCATCCAGGCCAAGGTCGGCGAAGCGCCAGCCACCCCCGACAAGAGTTGACTTTCGTAGCTTGCCAAAGCCCGAATACCCGGCACGTAAAATCGAGCCGCCATGTGATATTCCTGGATTTCAATAAAAACCAGATTACCTTGACAAATCTTGCGCGCCCAATGTATACTTGATTCGAAAGTAGAAGAGTAATCAAATCGAGTGCGAATAGCGGGAGGTGATGACCATGTTATCACTCATCGAAGTGAAGTGCCCACACTGTGGTGCGCACGGTCAGATTATGCTTCCCCCGGTCGGGACCATTATCATCGGGCCTTGTCCGGAATGCCAGGGTTTGGTGGTCGTGTTCTGCGGACATGTCTTGCCGCTTACCAAAGAGATTATGCTCCAAGGCGCCATTTCAGAAAAGCGCGAGCACCTAGTTTCGGTACTGACCCAGTTCATTCGCGACCGCGTCGAACTGATGATTGCCGAGGAAAGCGCAACGGACGATACGATGTCCGAGGATGCCGAGCCGACTCAAAGCGCCGCTCCGACCGAGGAGAAAACGCCCCACGTTGTCCATGCCCCCATCTCCGACGAGGAGATCATGTCGTTTTCGAAAGTCGAACTGAAGCTCCTCGACGATAGCGACTACTTCAAGGCGATCTTCAACTGAACCGTGCACGCAAGCCGGGAAGACAACCGGTTCGATACCCGTCGGAACCGAATAGGTTTAATTGTTGTCTTCCTTTTCTATCTATGGTGGTTTATATGAAATGGGCCGCTCCGCCCGGCCCAGTCCAAAAAAATAGAGCAGCCCCCTTGGGCTTCTCCGGCCTGAAACCGCTCCGATTCGCCATCTTCGGTTGAGACGGATCGGACGCGCGTGCTATACTGCGAAAAGTCGTAGTTCACCCTTCGGAATGTAGGTGTGTTGGAATGTTGGAATCCTTGCTCTACCCCAAGACGGTGGCCGTGATCGGTGCATCGCGTACCCCCGGAAAAGTTGGCCACGAAATCCTGGCCAATCTGATCAACGGCGGTTTCAAAGGCGAAATCGTCCCCGTCAATCCATCGGGCGAAGACATACTCGGACTGAAGTGCTATCCAAACCTCAAGACGTATGGACGCACGATCGATCTGAGTATTATCTCGATTCCGACCAAACTGGTCCGCGCCGCAGTCCAGAGTTCCATCAACGCAAACGCCAAAGCCATCGCGGTCATCACGGCCGGCTTCAAAGAGGTCGGCAAGGAAGGCGCGGCACTCGAGGGCGAAATCGCCGAACTGTGCCGGTTGAACGGCGTGCGTATGCTGGGGCCGAACTGCCTCGGCCTCATCAACACCGAAAATTCGATGAACGCATCGTTCGCAAAACAAATGCCCAAACCGGGCGGCATCTCGGTCGTATCGCAGTCCGGCGCATTATGCACCGCCATTCTCGACTGGGCCGTGGCCGAAGACGTCGGGCTTGCGAAACTCCTAAGCATGGGCAACAAGGCCGATTTGGACGAGACGGATTTCCTCACCGTACTGGCCCAAGATCCCCAAACCAAAGTGATCGCCTGTTATCTTGAAAGCATCACACAGGGCGACGAGTTTCTAAAAGCAGCCGAGGCCGCCGCAAACCTCAAACCCATCGTCGCGCTAAAAGTCGGCACCTCCAACGCAGGCGTCAAAGCCGCAGCGTCGCACACGGGCAGCCTCGCCGGCGCCGACATCGCCTACGGCGCGGCGTTCCAGCGCGCAGGCGTCATACGCGCATACAACTTCGATGCATTGTTCGATCTGGCCATGGCATTCGCGATGCAGCCCATGCCCAAAGGCGACCGCGTGGCCATCATCACCAACGCCGGCGGACCGGGCATCATCGCCGCCGACGCCGCCGAAAATTCAGGACTCAAAGTCGAAGCACCCACCCCGGCCATTGCAGAGGCCCTCAAGGCGAAACTGCCGGCGGCCGCAAGCGTGGGCAATCCTATCGACCTGCTCGGCGACGCCCCGCCAGAACGATACGCCGAAGCCGTAAAAGCCGTTCTGGAAGACGATTCTTTCGATGCAATCTGCGTGATCCTGACCCCCCAAGCCATGACCGACCCCGTCGGAACCGCGCGCGCAATCGCGACCGCATCGAGCGGCAAGAAACCAATAGTCACCTCATTCATGGGCGGCCACGACGTCATGGAAGCCCGCCACATCTTGAAAGCACTGAGCATCCCGGACTATCCGGCGCCCCATCGCGCCGTCTACGCCCTGCGCGCCCTATGCGACTATGCGCTGTGGCAAAACCGCCCACCGCGCGTCGTCACCCGATTCCCAGTGAACCGCCGCCGCGTCGAGCGCGTTATCTCACGCCACATGAAGACCGGACGCCCGGAAATCGGAGAAGTCGAAGCGAAGGAAATCCTTCAAGCATACGATTTCGTCGTGCCGCCGGGACGACTCGCCACTTCGGCAGACGAAGCCGCCGCTGTGGCCGAACACGTGGGCTACCCCGTAGCCATGAAGATTTCGTCGCCCGATATCCTGCACAAATCCGACATGGGCGGCGTCAAGCTTTCCCTGTCCAACGCAGACCAAGTCCGCGACGCATACGACCTCATGACACTACGCATCGGACGTCGCATGCCCAATGCGCGCCTCGACGGCGTATATATCGAGCAGATGGCCGCACGCGGACGCGAGGTCATCATCGGAATGACCCGCGATCCCGAATTCGGACCGATGCTGATGTTCGGACTCGGCGGCATCTTCGTCGAAGTCATGAAAGACGTCACCTTCTACCTGGCCCCCATCACAGCCGAAGAAGCCATGCAAATGCTCATCGGCACCCGGTCCTACGCATTGCTGAAAGGCGCCCGAGGCCAAGCAGGCGTCGACCTCACCTCCATCGCCAACGGCTTGCAACGCATCAGCCAACTCGTCACCGATTTCCCGCAGATCAAAGAATTGGATATCAATCCATTCCTCGTAGGCCCAGCCGGCACCGAAGCCGTCGTAGCCGACGCGCGAATGATTTTGTCTGGAGTACAGAAGACCGATGAGTGAGAAACAAATCAGTTACGACCCGCTATGGACCAGCAAGTACGACGACATGATCGTCACGGCCGAGAAGGCCGTGCAGCACATCAAACCCGGAAACCACGTGTTCGTCGGCACCGGCGGCGCCCATCCACAAGCACTCACCACGGCCCTCGTCGCGCGCGCCAGCACCCTGGCCGACGTTCAAATCATTCAGATGCTCACCCTCGGCGACGCTCCCTACGCGGCCAAAAACCTGACCGAACATTTCGTCGTCAACAGCTTCTTTATCAGCGATAACGTCCGCGAAATCATCCAGGAAGGCGTCGGCGACTATACCCCCATCTTCCTGTCCGAGATCCCGAACCTGTTCAGTTCCGGGCAACTCCCGCTCGACGCCGCCTTGATCCACGTCACACCGCCCAACGAACACGGCCTGTGCAGTTTCGGCGTATCCGTCGACATCGTCAAGAGCGCCGCAGCCAACGCGAAACTCGTGATCGCACAGATCAATCCACGCATGCCGCGAACCCTCGGCGACAGCTTCATCCACATCAACGACATCGACTTCCTCGTGCCCGTCGACCTCCCGCTGATTGAAGTCAACTGGGCGCAACCCGACGAAATCACTTCGCAAATCGGCGAATTCGTCGCCGCGTTGATCGAAGACGGTTCGACAATCGAACTCGGCATAGGACGCGTCCCACACGCCGTATTGCTGTCCCTCAAGAACAAGAAAAACCTCGGTATGCACACCGAAATGTTCACCGACGCCATCATCGACATGATCGACGCCGGCGTCATCAACGGGTCGCTCAAATCCACGGACAAAGGCAAAGTCGTCGCAAGCTTTTGCATGGGCACACAACGGCTTTACGACTACATCGACAACAACCCCGCCTTCGCATTCTACCCGACCGAATACGTGAACGACCCATTCGTCATCAGCCGACAACGCCGCATGGTCGCCGTCAACGTCGCCCTCGAAGTCGACCTGACCGGCCAAGTCTGCGCCGATTCCCTCGGCACAAAATTCTACTCCGGCATCGGCGGCCAAGTGGACTTCAACCGCGGCGCCGCACGCTCCGACGGCGGCAAAGCCATTATCGCCATGCCCTCCACCGCACGCGGCGGCGAGATCTCGCGCATCGTCGCCTTCCTGACCCCCGGAGCAGGCGTCGTCACCACACGCGGCGACGTACACTACGTCGTCACCGAATTCGGCGTCGCCTACCTACACGGCAAAAACGTACAAGAACGCGCCCTCGCCCTCATCAGCGTCGCACACCCAAAATTTCGCGAACACCTCATCAAAGAAGCCGTCAACGCAAAATACGTCCGTGCCGAAATGGCCGACGTCGATACATTTACCGTCGGGCCACAAGAAACCAGGACAACCTTCCTCTGCACCGACGGCACGATGGTCAACTTCCGCGCCATCCATCCAACCGACGAATCGCGAATCCGCGACCTCTTCTACGGCGTCTCCGCGGAAACCCTCTATCGCCGATTCATGAGCCGCATGAAATGGCTCTCGCGCGAGCAGGTGCAGAATTTCGTCTACATCGACCACCGCACCGAAGTCGCCATCGTCGGCACCCTATCCGAAGCCTTCGGCGAAGACATCATCTGCGTCGGACGCTACTACCTCGACCCACACACCAACCGCGCCGAAGTCGCCTTCATCGTCGACGACGCATGGCAAGGCCGCGGCATCGGCTCATTCCTGCTCAAGCACCTGATTACCATCGCCAAACGCAACGGCATCGCCGGATTCACCGCCGAAGTCCTCCGCGAAAACAAGATCATGCAATCCGTCTTCCACAAGTCCGGCTGCAAAGTCAAAAGCCAACTCAAAGAAGACATCTACTACTTCGAACTCGACTTCGCGTAAGTCCCTTTCGCGCATATTCGCGATCAGACTCTCGTCCCAGGATCAAACCTCGAACCCGGCGCGATACTTCTTCGTTACAAAAGCGTTCGCTTCCGGCACGTTCACAACCTTCATGTTAGCCGTGTCCCACTCGATGGGCTGTCCTGCCCGCAACGCCAGATTACCCAACAAGACGATTTCGGTGAGCGGCCCCGAATAGTCGAAATTCGACCCCGCAGGCTTGCCACCCTTGCAGGCCAGAATCCACTCCTTATGATGTCCAGGAGATGGCGCGATCGTATGTTTCGGACGCTTGTATTCCTTCATCAGCGAATCCGGCAGCAACCGCGAAGCGCCGCCATTCTCGCCCGATGTCAACATCCCCTTCTCACCAATGAACAGCGACCCGTTCTCCGTATCGCCCAACTTCGTCTCCACCGGAATGCTATCCGGACGCAACGGCAACTTCTTGCCATCGTACCAGATCATCTTCACGGGCGGCATTTTGCCCCGTGCCGGAAACTCGTACGTGATGATCGACCACACCGGCGCCGTCTCGTCGTTCACACCCGAAGACTCCGCCGAGATCTTGATGATACCCTTCGCCTCGCCCAACTTCAGCGCCCAGTTCGCCGGATTCATGATATGGCAGCCCATGTCGCCCAACGCGCCACACCCAAAATCCCAAAAACCGCGCCACTTGAACGGCACGTACGCCGGATTGTACGGACGCTCGCATGCAGGGCCAAGCCACAGGTTCCAGTCGAGCGTCGAAGGCACGGGCGGCCTCTCCGCTGGCCGCGCAATACCCTGCGGCCAAATCGGACGATCCGTCCACACATGGACCTCCTTGACCGCCCCAATCGCGCCATCCCAAATCCACTCGCACGCATTGCGCACGCCCTGCCCCGCATTGCCCTGATTGCCCATCTGCGTCGCGACCTTATAACGCCGCGCGGCCTCGCGAAGTTTGCGCGCCTCCTCGATAGTATGCGTCAGCGGCTTCTCGACATAGACATGCTTGCCCAACTGCATGCACGCCATCGCAGCAGGCGCATGCACATGATCCGGCGTTGCAACGACCACCGCATCGATACCCCTCTCCTTATCGAGCATCTCGCGATAATCCTTGTACCGCTTCGCATTCGGGAATCGGTTGAACGACTTCGCGGCCTGCGCCTCGTCCACATCGCACAGCGCCACAATATTCTCGCTGTCCACCCCCGACAGGTTGGCCTCGCCCCGTCCCCCCGCGCCAATCACGGCTATGTTCAATTTCTCGTTGGCGGAAATTTTCCGAATCTTCGATCTTGACGCCTTCTCCCCTGCGGCATACTCCGCCGCCAACGCCGCGCCACCCACCAGAAACATTCGACGTGAAATCCTACTCATGATAATCCTCCGTATCGCACAATCAGCGGCAAACGCAGCGACCCACTCGCCACAACCCCACCGAGCATAGCCCCATTTCAACAAGAGCGTCAAACACGCGGTTGACTGCACACGAAACAGTCCATTAGACTCCTTGTATTGTAACAAGCCGAACAAAGGTCATGCGCACGCGCACGATAGTCGAAACCCACAGCAGGACCGGTGGGTCTCAATAATGGGAATATTCTTTTCGCCGCGTGGCCGTATCTTGGAGGAGTCGATGATCAGGACGTTAAGCATTTTGGCCGTGGGGTGCATCTATGCGGCTACGGTATTCGCGGCGGACGCGCCGCCCAGCGTGGACACCAAATCGCTGCCGGCGCCGGATCAAGCGCAGCCTCTCTACCAGAAAATCGACATCAATCTAATCGACCTCGACCGCTTGCGCGAGATCGCCGAAGAAGCACAAGGCGCGGAGGCCGTCCGGATGTCACTGCAGGAATGCATCCAGATTGCCGTCGACCAAAACCCCGACTTGCAGGTCGTGAAATATGAACCATTGAAGTCCGCCGCAGACATCCTTACCGCGAAGGGCATGTTCGATCCCCTCTTGAACATCCAGGCCAGCTACGCCGAAAGCGTGCAACAGGCCTCCGCCGAAACGCAGACCCTCGGGCTGCTCTACTTCCTGTTTAATCGCAACACAAATATCGAATCAAAGGATATGTTAAGCAAAACCTCCGTGTCCGGCAGACTGCAAACCGGCACCCTGTATGACGTGTCGCTTGCACTGAACAACGGCGCATCGTCGTTCAATAAATTTCGTACGCAATGGAGCGGCGGCCTGACGCTGACCTTGAGCCAACCATTGCTGCGCGGACGCGGCAACAATTTCAACACGGCCCGTATTCGCATGGCAGAGAACGCAAAGAAAATCGCGGAGAGCCAAATGCGGCTCGCCGTCATGACGGTCGTTTCGGAAGTCGTCAAGACGTACTGGGACCTCGTCGGCACGATCGAGAGCGTTTTGGTGCGCGAGCAAGCCCTGGCCAACGCGGAACGCCTCCTCGAGATCAGCCGGAAACGCCTGGACATCGGTTCTGCGGCCGCCATGGAAGTCTTGCAGGCCAAAGCCGGCGTCGCCATGCGACAGACCGATCTCGTCACGGCACGCTCGCAGGTCCAGAACGCCGAGGACGCCATTAAGGCCGTGCTCAACATGCGCGACAACGGTATTTTCTCATCGGCGCGCATCATTCCCGTCGATCGCCCAAACGTTGGCGATTTCGATCCGGACATTCTCAAAAACGAAAGCGATCAGGTGACAAAAAGCATCGAAATCGCCCTCAAGAACCGTCCAGAAATGACGTCCGGCGACCTCGAGATCAAAACATCCGAGATCGAGCGACGTCGCGCCGCAAACGATATGCTGCCCGACGTCAGCATCACCGGCAGCATGTTTCAGGGACGCCGTGGATACGAATGGGAAAACGTGTTCAATGGCATTGCCCAGCGCGACGATCACTCCTATATGGTCGGCCTCAAAGCGTCCGTGCCGCTGGGCAACCGTGCCGCGCGCGGCGCGTTTCAACGCGCGGACATCACAACGAAACAAGCCGGGCAGAAACTCGAAAAAACCAAGCAGGAATTGATGCTCAAAGTGCGGCTCGCCTCGCGTGCCGTTCAGACAAGCCAGATCCTAATCGAAAGCAATCGCCAGGCCAAGCAACTGCAAGAAGCCAATGTCGACGCCGAAGAAAAACGACTCCGGCTCGGCGTCAGCACCAGCTACCGCGTCCTGCAGGTTCAGCAGGATCTGACCCTCGCGCAGACGCAGGAAGTCCAAGCCCGTATCGCCTACGAAAAGGCGCTGGTCGAACTGCGCCTCGACGAAGGCACGATCCTCGAAAGCCTTGGCATCACCTTTGCCCCGCCCGAACCTGAACCGCCCGTTTCCTTCGGACGCAGCATCCGCCCGCCCGTCCCAAAAACAAAATAGCGCGCGTCATGTGATGAAGGATGAAATGCCGGGTACGCAATCGGAGAGTCTTAGGGACGGGTCGGAGCGCAAGGTCGCCGCGCCTCCTGGTCGAACGAAGCCGTGTTCTTTTTCATCCTTCATCCTTCATCCTTCATCCTTGATACTGCGGTGTTCGCCAATCCGACGCCGGTAATAGAGCGCCAATTCCGGATAGGCCGCCAGTTGCTCGACCCCATACGCGGTGAGGCGGTATACGCCCCGCTCCACGCGCTCGAACCAATCGTAAACATTCCCCGCGAGAATCGACTGCGTCTTCGCAACCGTTCCCATGGCGCGCAACTGTTTGGGCGTCGACGGACCGCGTTCCGCCAGACAGCACGCGATCTGGATGGCGCTCTCGCGATACGCCGTCATGAGACGCCGCCGGACCGATCCGCCCTCGTTGAAATCGCCGGATCGCCCGGCCATCTCATCGAGGATTGCCCGTTTCACTTTCTTGAGGCGTTTTCGGTCGTACGCAATGGGGTGGAACACAATCTGGACGGACGGTCCAGGACCACCCGGATTCACCCATAAAAGTCCCAGTTCCAGCCGCCGCAAGAGGTGGCATATCCCGCGCCAGCGTTTGGTACGAAGTCCCTCATGCGGCCTCGGCACCGCCACGTACACGGAATCCGCCGCCCGCTGGCGTCGCGTGGCCTGCATCAGCAAACTCATATTGAATTCGAGCTTCAACTCGACGATCAGCAAATCGTCGCCGCGCGTGGCCGTAATGTCGCACCCCTTCACCTCGCCTCGCACGGTATACCCCAGCGCCACCAGATGGTCGCGCACCGGACCGTACAGGTCGCGTTCGGAACGTATGTTTGGAAGGCGCGCCATGCGGGTTCAGTTTGCCACGGACACAGCGGCGGAATCACAGTCTTTCATGACGACCGCTTCTTCCACTGCCAGCACGTTCGATTCGAGGTGGATGCCCGCGCTACGGCGTCCCAAGACCTCGAGAAAATGCACGACATCCGGAGCGACGCATCCGCGCAGAAGGGCATCGCGGACATCTACCATGCGAATAGTCCCCGGCCCTTCGACCGCCGTACGCGCCCGCAGCCCGTCGAGGTCGAGCCGGGTCACATCGTCGAAGACCATCGCGTAGCCCGGCTGGCCCGGCTTGGACGGTTGCGGCACACCGTCGGCGCCCCACCGCGCCCTGCTCTTCTTGCCATCATCGACGATACGCCAGAAGGTGTCGTCGAAGTCCAAGTCCAGATTCGACATGCGCAACCCTTCCACATGACGGCAATAGAAGCCGTACGCCGACAACGCATCGAAGATGTCCGGGTCCGGATACTCGTCGATGCTCTCCGGCACAGCCTCATCGGGATTGCGAAACGGGCAACCGCCTTTCCATGCGATACGGATATTCGAAAGGGTAACGCCCACGACTGGATGGCCTGGAATGCCCGATACAGAGCAGGTATTCGACGCGCCCGTTGCGACGATTCCGCTGATAACGACGTTGCGCAACGAACCGGGCGTTGGCGTCGCCATATCGCGTCCGCGATTGCCGAGCCGAATGAAGATCGGCGCGCGAACGTCCACCATACTGATGTTGGATACCGCGACGTCATCAATGTTCGAGCCGTCCACCGATTCGAACGCGATCCCGCCGCGTGCGGGACGCCCGTTGGCCATGCCCGATATGACGCAGTTGCTCACCGCGATACGTTTGAAGTCGCCGCCCGATTCCGTGCCGAGCTTGAAGGCATTGGAGTCCGTTGCAAGGTAACAATTGGTCACCGTAATATTCTCGCACGAACGCCGCTCACCCAGCGCAAAGCTCGACTTCGGCACGATGGCGTCATCGGACGATTCGATATGGCAGTTCGCGATCCGTACATTTCGGCACGAATCCGGATCGATGCCGTCCGCGAAACCGTTCAGGATGGTCACGCCGTCGATGGTTACGAAATCCGTACCGATCATGCTGATATTGTAGTTAGGCGCATTCAGCAGGCGCACATCGCGGATTGTCACGAACCGGCACCGCTTCAGCGCGATGGTCTTCGGTCCGTGGCGGCGGTCGCGATTGCTGTCGATGGTTCCCGGTCCGGTGATCGCGATGTTCTCGACGTCCTCGCCCCATATCAACGCGAAATGAAAGAACGAGGTCTCGATATCCGCGTCGTTCTTGAAATCGAGCTTTTCATACGGATCATAGTCGTCCTTGTCGGGACTGCCCTTAATCGTCGCGCCGGCTTCGAGCGAAAGCGCGACATGGCTGCGCAGGTGCAGGCTCCCGCACAAATAGGTCCCCGCCGCAAACAGCACGCAGCCGCCGCCCGCCTTGGCCGCCTCATCGATCGCCTTCTGAACCGCAGCCGTATCCTTCGTCTCGCCATCGCCCCTGGCACCGCATTCCCGTACCGAAAAGGCCCCAGAGGCATTCGCACAAACCGACGCCGCGCACAGTAGAGCGAACAACCCAATGAAGCGTACCATGAACATTCCCTCCCTGATCGCTTGACTCTTACAACGCTATGGCTCATGATAGTCGGGTGTAACCAAGAAAGTACAGGGAACGTTTACAGAGTAGTTGGTGTTTAACGTACCATGATGCAAAACACAAGACGAGGAAGAAGAAAGGAATCTGCTCCATGAAAAAGACTTTGCTTGTTCTATGCGCATGCGCGCTGGTGCTAACGTGTGCCGCGTGTACGCAAAATCCGCCTCCGGCCGCCCCGGCCAAAGAGGCTCCCGCTCCCCCCGTCAAAATAGCTCCCGCTCCCCCCGTCAAAGTAGCTCCCGCTCCCCCGACTGGCGCTGTCCCCGGCGCCCCCCCGGCAGGCGCTGTCCCAGGCGGCCCCCCGGCAGGCGCTGTCCCCGGCGGCCCGCCGCAACAGCACCCGATGCTGGACATGTTGAAGAAGGCCGACACCGATAACGACGGAAAAGTCTCCTTCGACGAAATGAAAGCGATGCGCCCGCAAATGACCAAAGAGCAGTTCGACATGAGGGACCGCAACAAGGATGGCGTCTTGACCGCAGCCGACTTCCCGTCTCCAGCGGACCTGTTTAAGGAAGCCGACAAGGACAGCGACGGAAAAGTCTCCTTCGAAGAAATGAACGCGGTGCGGCCTCTACCTAAAGAACGCTTCGATATGATGGATAAGAACAAGGACGGTACGCTGACGCCCGACGAAATGAGAATGGGGCCGCCGCACGGCGGGATGATGGGCCGTCCCCCCGGCATGATCCCTCGCCAGGGTCCTCCGCCCGCGCCGCCCGCACCGGGTACGGCTCCCACGCCTCCGCCAACACCGCCAGCGGAAGGAGCGGCTCCTCCTCCTCCGCCACCTCCGCCCGCGCCGCCAGCGGCAGATGCGCCCCCTGCGACACCTCCGCCCGCGCCAGCGAAGTAACTCTTGCCTCTATTTGCGCGAGGGACGCGCCACACGTATAACGTGGTGCGTCCCGAGCGCTGTTTTCGGGGTTCGCGGAGAAATCAGAGAGACCGGGCGAGGCGCGTTTTGTGACGCGCAATTTCTATGCTTGCGCTACCGGAACGCTCTCGGCAGCACGCTTCATGAACCCATCCCAACGCGCATCCACCCATTGCTGGAATTCGGCGATTCGTTCGGCATCGAGCTTCCCGAAACGGCGTTGCGCGGCGAGATAGGTCTCGACCGGAGTGCGTCGGCCTCGTCGAGCGATGGTGCGGCTCTTGTTCGTCAACCGAAACACGCCGTCTTCGATTTCATACAGGACGAGCGCGCCGGTCTCGACGGCGAGGCGGCCCATTTTGATGGTATCGGTCGTTGGAAATACCCAGCCGGGCGGACAGGGCGTCGTGATGTGGATATACCGCGTACCCGACATGGCGCGCGCCTTGCGCACCTTGTCGAACAAGTCGGCCGGGTAGGACGGGCTTGCCGTAGCGATGTAGGGGATCCCGTGCGCCTCCATGATGCGAACCATATCCTTGGCATGCTGTTGCTTGCCGTGAATGGGGGTCGTCGCGGTTTTCACATGGATCGGCGTCGCGCTCGAACGCTGCGTGCCGGTATTCATATAGGCTTCATTATCGTAACAAATGTACAGGATATCCGCGTTGCGCTCCGCTGCCCCGCTCAACGCCTGAATGCCGATATCCAGCGTACCGCCGTCACCGGCGATTGCGACGACCGTTGTGCCTTCCTTGCCCAAGGCTTTCAGGCCCGCCGCCACGCCGCATGCCGAAGCCGCCGTACTGGGAAATGCCACGTTGAGCCACGGAAGACGCACCGACGACACCGGGTACATCCCGCCAAGCACTGTCAGGCAACTCGCGGGAACCACCAGGATCGCCTGGCCCTCGAGCGCCTTGGTAATGAAGCGGAGAGCGACCGACAAGCCGCATCCCGCGCAGGTCCGATTGCCCGAAAGGAGATATTCCTCGTCCGGGATATTCAACAGGCTCGTTTCCATCATGCACCTTCTAGGCTTTAGGCTTTAGGCTGTAGGCTGTAGGCTTCCTTCCTACAGCCTAAAGCCTAAAGCCTACAGCCTAAAGCCTTTCTATATTTGACAGTTTATCCAACGCAGCCGTGGCTCGAAGAGGCCCGTGGCCACATCCTGCAACGCATCGCGCACCGCGTCCGCCAATTCGCCCGACTTGACGTCGCGGCCACCCAGGCCGCACACGCAACTCTGCACGGTAGGCGCGACGCCACTGCCGAACAAGGCCGCCTTCACATCGGTTCCGATCGGCCCTTCGTATCCGTAGCTCAAACTCTTGTCGAAAACCAAAGCCAACTTCGCGCGGCGGCACGCATCGATTACCGCGCGCCGAGGAAAAGGTCGATACACGCGAATCCCGAGGACGCCTGCCGCGATGCCTTCTTCGCGCAACGCGTCCACCGCAACCGTCGCCTCGCTCGCAAGGCTACCCGCAGCGATCAGAAGTACATCGGCGTCGTCGGCGCGGTAGCCCCACGTCATCCCGCCCCAACTTCGGCCAAACGCGCGCTCATACTCGGCATCCACCGCCTCGATGGTTTCCGGCGCGCGTTCGAGCGCCTCCTGCAACAGATAACGCAGTTCAAGATATCCATGACACAGCGCGCCTTCCGCGTTCATGCGCGGATCGGCCAGCGTCACCTGGTTCAGGTTGCGCGGCGACGCCGGATCGAGGATCGTGTGCGGACGATACGGCGGCAAGAACGCGTCAACCGCCGCCTGCTCCGGCGGCTCGACCGGCATAACGGTATGCGACAGCAAATACCCGTCGTAACAAACCATGACCGGCACGGACACCGATTCCGCGATGCGATACGCCTGAATAACCGTATCGATGATTTCCTGATTGTTGCGCGCGAAGATCTGGATCCAACCCGCGTCGCGCTGCGACATCGAGTCCTGCTGATCGTTGAGCACGTTCCATGGGGCCGCCATCGCGCGGTTCACGCACCCCATCACGATCGGCAGCCTCGATCCGGCCACCCAATGGATCTGTTCGCACATGTAGGCAAGTCCGTTCGCACTCGTCGCCGTGAACGCCCGCGCGCCAACCGTCGACGCGCCAATACACACCGACAATGCGCTGTGTTCGCTCTCGACGGTCACGTACTGCGCGTCCAACGCGCCCGATTCGACGTAATGCGACAAGGCCTCGGTGACCGGCGATTGCGGCGTAATCGGATACGCCGCCACGACCTGGACCCGGCACAACCTCGCGCCGAGAGCCATGGCCTCGTTGCCGGTGATTACCACGACACGCGATGCTTCCCGTACCGCCACGTGCTATCCTTTCTGTAGACTTTAGGCTGTAGGCTTTAGGCTGTAGGCAACACGGCGCGCTGCCTACAGCCTACAGCCTAAAGCCTAACTCCTAACTCCTAACTTCGGCGCGCCCGGATCGGTTTCGGGTACCATGGTGATGGCGCCCGAAACGCACTCCTCGGCGCAGATGCCGCACCCTTTGCAGTAATCCAGATCGATCGCGATCGGAATCGTCCGTTTGATCACCGCCTCCGGACAATACATCCAGCAACTGAAACAGCCCGGACTATTGTTCTTGGCGGGGATGCACTTCGAGTTGTCCACAACCGGACGTTGCGTCCGCCAATCGCCCGTGCGTCCGGCTTCGCCCACACTCGGCGTTGCCATCGCGGATGTGTGGTTGCAATCACGCGTTCCCATAAGCACCTACTATCGTCTGTTCGAACGTCATACGCGCCGCGTCGAAGTTTCGCTTCGCCAACGCCGGCGCGAATTTGTGTCCGATTGCTTCGCCAATGTTATCCAGGGTCACCAGGCCCGTCGCGCGCGCGAACGCGCCCAACATCGCCGTGTTGACGATAACCGACCCCGCGACCTCCAAATCGTTCTCGATGGCGATGCGCGTGGCGTCCGCCGTAGCAATGCGCAGGGCGCCGCTCAGCCCCAACTGTTCAGGCGTTTTTCTGCTGTTGATAATCAGCCAGCCGTCCGGCTTCAAACCGCCCGTCGCATCCGCACACTCCATCAATGTGTCGTCCAGAACGATCACGATATCCGGACTCACGATCTGAGAAAAAAAACGCAACGGCGTCGGGGAAAGACGCGTCGAAGCCGTGACCGGCGCGCCGCGCCGTTCCGCGCCAAAAGTCGGCGCCGAAGTTACGCCGCGAAAGCCTGCGTAGTAGGCCGCCTGCGCCAGCATTTGTGCCGACGAAATCGCACCCTGCCCCCCGCGTCCGTGCCACCGAATCTCATAAAGGTCACACTGCGCGACGCCGTGTGATAAAAGGTCATGATTCAACGTCGTACTGCCTGCCATCGCGTGCTCACCCGTCCCTTCAGTTCCTGTCCAAGACAACCTATTATGCCATATTTTGAGTCAACAGCCAAGTTTATGGCGGCATTCGACATCGTTGCGGTTGTGCTGTCGCAGGAATTGATCTTTCGATTTCACGCTTGGCGTGTACTCGAGGGCGGGTTGGTGGATGGATGCGCGTCGCTCGACGGCGGGTTCGCCGCGCCCCTCACATGCCCGTTTCGGATGCGGGTTGGGCCGTCTCGTCACGATGGTCGCCGAATGTCGGTTTGGGACCTATGCCTTCGACGTATTCCTTAAGGGCCTTGCCGGGCTTGAAGACCGCGACGCGTTTTTCGCCAATGGCGACTTCCTGGCCGGTTCGAGGATTGCGTCCGACGCGGGCGTCGCGCTTCTTGACCTCGAAAACGCCGAAGTTGCGAATCTCCAATCGCTGGCCGGAGGCGAGGCAACCCGTGATGGCGTCCAAGGTGCCCTGCACAATGTCGGCCACCATGTTCTGAGCAAACCCCAACCGTTCGGCGACTTCGACGACCAACTCCCGTTTCGTCACGCTTGTCTCCTTTTCAGGCGCATCGTCGTACAGCCCCAACTGCCCCCGGGGTCAGCCTCCAAAGACACTCTTGAAGGCGTCCACATACATGGCGCGCAATGGCGGAACGAAGTAGATCAGCAGGGCCACGCCAATCACAGCCCCGATGATCATTAGGTTCTTCTTGGCCTTGTCCGACATACCGCCGCCGCTCACGCCGCCGGCCCCGGACGCCCCCATGATGAAAACCTTTTCCCCAGCTTCGGCGCGAGACTTCTTGTCCTCGATCGCTCCGAGCATCTCATTGACGGAGATGAACGCCCGGTGCCATTCCATGGTCAGTTTTTTGACGGCGATTTCGGACTGGTTATGCACGCTTTCGAGATCCGTCGCTCCCGAAACGATGTTCATCAGATTGCCGTCGATACTGTAGTCGGCCTGAAGGGTGTCTCGAAGCACGCGGTGCTCGCGGGCCAGCTTGCTCTTGATTTTGAGAAACTGCGCCTCGAGTTGGGGCTTGTTGGCGCCCGCGTTTGGATACGCGCTGAAAATCTGGTTGAACAGCAGCCAGTCGTTCATGAACTCGCGGGTAAGCTCGACGCGCCGCTCGAGTTGTTCGACGATTTTGAGTTGTTTCTTGCTAAGAGCCATGGTAACGGATACCTCCCTGCGCGCATTAAGCCCCAAAAAAATACCGGGTTACTTTAGCACAAGGAACGGCCAATGTCAAACGTTTCCGCGCTTAAGTCATGAATAGAAGGCGCAATACCAACGCGTTGTGCCTTCGCTCGTACTTATGAGCAATGCGTACTGCGGAGTCAAGGCAAGGGCGGTTGAAAAACGCGACGGGGGAGGGCATACTTGAGGCGTTGAGCAAATAGGTTTTAGTATTTCGATTGGGCAGGTATCGTCGAGGAAGGCATATGTCGCGCGGATTGTCTATTGCAGCGCTGGCGTGGAGCATTCCGGGATTCGTGGTACAGGTGTACGGTTTGTACGCCGGGCAGCCTTTCCTTGCGATGGGGGGGGCCGTGTTTCTCGTGGCCGGTTTGATGTTCTACAGCAAGGCAAAAGGATACGCGCCGGCTTGGGGCCTTTGGGGCCTTGTGCCGGTGATGGGTCCGCTCATCTTGATCTTGCAACCGCACCGGGTCGGTTCGACGGTGGAGGAAACGATCGACCGTCTACTGATCGAGGAGGATCCGCGGATTCGCGCCACGAATCGCCGCGAGACGGATGTTATGAGCGGCGGGTGGCCGCTGTTGACAATCATGACGCCGATTGGCGTGCTGATTATGCTGTTCTGCGGCGGGCTGCCAAAAGCCATGGCGCCGAGTATCGAGACCGTTCCGGTTGTGCAGGCGCCCTTGCCAATCGTGATGCCGACGGCGTCCGAACCGACGCCGGAACCGCCACCCACGCCTGCGACGGTCGCGCAGCCTACTTCGCCGCCGCCCGTGGCGGAAAAGGCGAAGTCTACGGAGGAGAGGTATAACGATGTAAGGCCGGGGATGACGTATGATGAGATCTGCGTGATCGTTGGCAACGACACGACGCTGATATCGGGCAAGATCGGGAAGGATGCCATTGTCAAGTGGCGCAATACGGACAAGTCATATTTCGCGGCACGGTTCCGCGAGGGACGCCTCGACCGCATGACGCATTTGGTGGCGCCGCCGCTTGAGAAGAGGAATGAAGAGATGCGGGCAGAACTCGCGCCGATCCCCGCCCCCGTCGTTTCCTCGATGCCAGAGCGGCTCCGTCCAGGGGCCGAATTGCCGGGTCTGGCAGAAGCCGAGGCCGCTGTCGAAGGAAGCCCTTCCGAAACGATGCCGGTCGAAGAAGCCCCGACGCCGGAAAGTACGAACCCCGCCGAGGAACCCGTGGCCCAGGCGCGTAAGGCGGTGGTGCGCGTGGGCGAGAATGTGAAGCCTGCGGCGGCGCGGGTACACATGGCCCGTCTTCCGAAGTACACGCAGACGATTGGGCGCGGGCCGCACGACATACACATTCTCAATCCGTCCGCGTCCGACGTAACGGTGGGCTTGCGCGGGGCGGGCAAGCGGGGCAAGGATGTATCGATCGCCGCGAAAGGCGAGGCGACACTCTATCTGGACAATGGACAGTACTCGATCTATTACATCAGCGACGATTATCCCGAGGACTTGAACAACGCAGGCTCTTTCACGGTCGACCGCCCGCCCGACGCGATTGTCGTTGTCCTGTACTGAGAGGTCGCGATCAAATCGAAGACACCGAATGGTGCGGGTGTCACAGTCGAGGCTATTGAAGACGCCTGTACTTTTTTCCTTACATTTGGTGCACGGATAAAGTCGGGGAAAAGCACATGATTGTAGAACTGACCAGCAAATCTGAACTCACGGAGTTCCTGTCAAAGGATCCCGGACGCGGAGTCTATTTCATCGGCGACCTCGACGACCGCTATTTCGCCGACTGCCGGTGGTGGGGTTGGCTGTGGCCATCGGGCGATATGGCTTCGCTCGCGCTGTTGTTTCGCGATTCGACGCTGCTTACGCTGGGCCTTCCCGAGGGTGTAGAAGACATTCTGAGAGAATGCAGTCCGGCGTGGCCGGCACATTTGCATGCGCACTATTTTCCCGAGCACGCAGACGCCGTCAAAAGCCACTACTCTCTTGCGAAGGAAAAGATATTTCTGAGAATGGTTATGACTCGCGGCGCGTTGGGTGCGCCCCTCTGCGAGTCACAATACGCCAGAATATCTCCGTTGACGCGCGAACATGAGCCCGCGATCAGAGATCTGTTGCAGGATTACCCTGACAACTACTTCATGATCGACGATCTCAAGTCGGGGTGGTATTTCGGCATATTCGAAGACGAAACGCTCGAGGCCATGAGCGGCGTACACGTGGCGTCAGACTCCTTCAAAGTGGCTGCGCTCGGCAATATCGTCACGCGATCATCCAAGAGATCGATGGGATATTCCACGCTCTGCACGGAGTATCTTGTGAGAAGGCTCTTTGACTGCGTCGAACTTGTTGCGCTGAATGTCGAAGCAAACAACGTAGCCGCCGTCAAGCTCTATAAGAAACTCGGGTTTCACATCCGGACAGACCTGTTGATGGCCTTCTGCGACACGCCGCACACATGACGATTTCAACGGATGCGAACCAGTATTGGCAAGCACTGACCCATCGGAGTTTTTCAGAAAACGAAGTTGCGCTCCGCTTCGTCGAACAACGGGGCTTGCGCGTCTTTTTTCGAGATGACTGCCGGGGCGATGGGCCACGCGATGGCGAGGGCGGGATCGTTGTATCGGACGGCGCGTTCCGCTTCCGGGCAATGCATTGCGCTGCATTTATAGTAGACAATGGTATCGTCTTCCAGCGCCACGAAACCGTGCGCAAAACCGCCGGGCAGCCACAGCCACCGATTGTCGCCTGCTCTCAGCGTGGTGGCGATGTGACGCCCGTAGGTTGGCGAGCCGGTGCGCAGGTCCACGCCGACGTCGTACACCGCACCCTTCACGGCCCGGATGAGTTTGCCCATGGCGTTCGGGTGCAACTGATAATGTAGTCCGCGCACGGTCCCCTTGATCGACATGCTGAGGTTGTCTTGCACGAAGCGTTGAGCGAATCCGGCGTCGCGCCAGATCGATTCCGAGTAGGTCTCGGAGAAGAAGCCGCGTTCGTCGTGGAAACTAGCCGTTTCGACGATGAGAACGCCTGGAAAATCGGTTTCGACGATCTTGATGGGCATGGGCATGGCCGCGTTCCTCCATTATTGTGTTTCTACATGCGCGTCGCGCGATAACAGTCGATACCGGCTAAGAAACCTTTCGACGCGTCCTGCTTGCCGGTGATGCGCAATTCCATCGCGTTGTTGCCGCCCTTCAGTGTAACGGGGAACTCCGTCTTGCTCCGCGCGACACCTTCGGCGCGAAAGCCGTCCCACGACGCCACCTTCTCGCCGTTCATCCACAATTCGCAGGTCCCGTAATCCGGCGCGGCCGTGTACCAGACCTCGATTTTGTATTCGCCAGCGTCGGACGGCTCGGCCGGCGGAACCGGAATGAGGTATTTCGCGGGCGCCTGCGGGCGGAACCACAGGTGCCGTCCATCGCTCCACTCATCGGCGTAGCCGTCCATCGACTGCACGGACACGTCCTCGGACTTGATAAGAGGCGCCAGTTCCTCGGCCTCGATCGCGCCTGCTTCGCTGTAGACTTTTGCGTCGGCGGGCAAGCGGTCGGACGCGTTCGGCAACGGCGCAAAGGGCGCATGCGGTTCGGTCTGATACCAGTACGCGACGGATGAGAAGTCGTCGTTGCGATCATTGGCATGGCCGTGCTCGATGGTGACGCGGATCTCGTCGTTGAACGGAATGGGGTCGGTCAGGTGGTATCGATAGACGTTCCAGAGCGCGTTCTTGGCGTGTTCGCCGCGCAACGGGCAACCGAAGTAGAGGTTGCTGAACGCGGGGCCATAGCACCACGCGCCGCAGAAATAGTCTTCCGAGCCGGTGCCGTGCAAGACGGGATTCTCGCTGCCGTCGATGTAGATCATATCGTCGCCCTCGCCCCACCAACCGTCGGCGCGGTTGTGAATCGAGAGATTGCAGCCGACGTAATGTCCGCGGCCCTTGGCTTCGAGGAACAGGTAATTCTGCCCCGGCGTGCATGGATATTCTTGCCGGTACTGTGCATGAAAAAGCCCCGTGTCCGTCGGCAGCTTCTTGTACTGCTGGTAATCGACGTAATAATAAAACGCCCTGACCGGGACTAGACCGTCGTTGGTGAGCGTCACGCGGGCGCCTTCTGCGAACGGCATGCGCCAGAAACAGTTCAAGGCATTGGACGTTCCGATCTGAATGGGCAGGCTCGCGTATTGGTAATACTTGCCGTGGCCCATTCCGAAGAAATCGCCGATGGGCGACTCGACCGACGGGTTGTCTTCGCCGTTCCAATACATGCGCAGCACGAGGTTCTTCAAATGCACCGGATCTTTCGACGCGATTGTCACCCAGATATGCGTAATCGCGCCGGCGCCCTCGATCAGCGCCAACTGCCGCGTTTCGCCCGGCGCGACCGGCCAATCCTGCCGCCCATCGTTATTGCCTTCCGCCGGATCGAAGCTCGATTGCCGTCCTGCGGTAAAATCCTTCAACACGGGCAAATCGCCCAACAATCCGCCGCCGAAATCCTCTTTCGCAGCCGCGCTCGAAACAATCCCGGCAAGCGCTACAGCCAACACAACAATTGCGAGATAGCGATACATCGGACAAGCCTCCTTATTGGTAATTAGGAATTAGGAATTACAAACTCCCAACGCCTAATTCCTAATTCCTAATTCCCAATTCCTAATCGCCGTGCGCGGATGATTGCTTGGAGATCCGCGACGGCTTCTTCCAGTTTGTCGTTCACGATAACGTAGTCAAACGAATCTTTTGCGGCGATTTCGGCGCGCGCGTTGTGCAACCTTAGCGCAAGGTCGTCCTCCGAATTGGCGCCTCGCGTCCGCAGCCGCTCTTCGAGCACGTCCAACGAGGGCGCTGTGACGAAGACGGTTACGGTGTCTTTGCGGCCTGCAGTAAAGTTGCGCATGCCTTGCACGTCCAGTTCGAGGATCACGTCTTTGCCGGAGGTCAGGCGCCGGGTCAGTTCGGAGCGTAGCGTGCCGTAGAGCCGCCCATGGACCTGAGCCCATTCGACGAACTCGTCCGCCTCGACGCGGTGCATGAACTCGGTCCGGTCCATGAAGTAGTAGTCTTTTCCGTCAATCTCGCCGGGACGTGGCAGCCGCGTCGTCGCAGAAATACAGTATTCGAGATTGGGATCCAGGTCAATCACTTGGTGCAGGATCGCATGCTTGCCCGCCCCAGAAGGCGCGGAAACGACGAATACGGAGCCAAATTGGGCGTTGCGGATTGTCATTGCCTTAACCCTGTATGGAAGGATGAAGGATGAATCGAGGCGCGGAAGCCTTGCGCCTCTTTGATGAAGGATGAAAAAGAAACCGCAATATCACTCGTGGTC
>CAIYET010001011.1 GCA_903925285.1 Candidatus Hydrogenedentota bacterium
GTGCTTACGTGGTAGCTGACGACAGGCAATTGAACTTGGCAAGCGAGAACTTTGCGCGGGCAATGAAAGCCGAGGATGGCAACGTTTCTCGTGCCAATGAATGGGTGCTTTCCATTCGGCCGCCGGCAAAACCTCCTGCGCAACCGCCTAAACCTTAGCGAGGTGTATCCGCGCCTGTACAGAGCGGTTTACTGAAACTCACGGACGCTGTGGTGTGTGTAAGGCTGGTCCTTGTGACTTGATTTGGCGATGAAGATTGAAAGCCATAAGAATTGGATATGCACGCACGTAACGTTACTTCAGTGTGCATTTCTCGCATTTTCGTTGGCGCCTGTAACCAGAGCAGATTTTGTGATTCCGCCAAATGTGGAGCAGGATCCGCCAGAGACGGAGCAGATCCAGCCAGCGCCAAGACCCAGGCGTCAGACACCGAGACCACGACGCTGGTCGGCAACTGCCCCGGCGAATGTTCCCGTGGCGAGCATTCCCCGGATTGGATTGCTACGGCATCCCGATTCGGCCTATGTTTCCTTGGCAACCATCCCGCGAATTGGCTTGCTTCGACATGCCGATCCTGCCGATATTCCCGAAGCGTTCGTCCCGCGAATTGGTTTGCTCCGACATGCCGAGCCTGCCGATATTTCCGAAGCCTTCGTTCCGCGTGTGGGTTTGCTTGGACATCCCGATCTGGCGAACCTTCCCGTGGCGATAGTGCCTTTTGTCCTTCGCCAACAATCCGCTGGCTATTGCCTTGTGACGCTCCCGCTGCCGATCCTCTCGCCGGAGGCCCGGTACCGAGATCTGCAACACCCGGATGCTTCGCAAATTGGTACGGCGGAAATCCCGTTTTTTGTGGCATTTTTCGGAGACCGACATTATCTCGACAACCTGCCGCACGGAGTACCCGCGAAAGAATTCATCCCGCGCAATCCATTCGTTCCATCGCCAGCCGATGTCGCAATGGCTGAGACGTCCTTCGAAGACTTCGCCAACGGGCGACGCGGTGAACCACTTTCGCCTTTGGCCTCAGACAATCGCAAGGATCGTGACAAGTTCATTGTGGCTCTCGCAAGAGATCATCGGAATCGAATCTGGATTGGCACCGAAGATCAAGGCGTCTGGTGCTTCGACCCCACTGCACCGAACGACAAGCAATGGCGGGATTTCGGGGTCAAGGATGGGATAGGCGATGACAACGCGTACGCCATCGTCTGCGACCTGCAGGGACGGATTTGGGTGGGCACACTCAACCATGGCGTTGCCATCTACAACGGCGCGATGTGGAAAAACTATGATGCCCTCTCCGGGCCGCTCGGAGACCGAATTTTTGCCCTGGCCGTCAACCCACGGGACGGCGATGTCTGGATCGCATCCAACGCAGGCTTGACGCGCTATTCATACCGCAACGATACGTGGTCACATTACACCCGTGCGCAAGGCTTGCCATCCGAACAGGCTGGCAGTTTGGCTTTCGACAAAGACGGCACCTTGTATGTCGGCACCCAGTGCGACGGCATCGCCATCGCTCGCTTCGATGATGACTACAAGTCATGGCGTACGGTTCGCGCCCCCGTTGAATACCGGGATCGAGTGCCTCTGGTCCCCAGAGGGGAGGGTTTGCCTACAGACCTGATCAACTGCGTCCTCGTTACTCGCGATGGCACGGTCTACGCCGCCACGACCATGGGCTTGGCTTGGAGCCGGGATCGGGGCATGACCTGGCAATTCACGCGAGGCCGGGACTGGGCCGACAAGGTGCGGGGACTTCGTAACGGACCGCCCGCGGGTTGGAAAGAAGGGGCGGGGGCCGAGATGTCCGAGGATTATCTGACGACCCTGGCCGAAGACGATGCCGGAATGCTGTGGGTCGGCACGCGGCAGAGCAGTTACGAGGTCATCGACCCCCGCACCGGCATGCATCAGCGACCGGCGAACTTTCGGAATTCGAAGGATGATCCCGCCGCCATCTGTATTTCGGCCATCCTTCCGCAAACAGGACATCCGGCTTTGATAGGGCAATATGAGGGCGGGTTGGTCAACGCCGCGACATATTTCGTCATGCCCGCCTCGCGGGATCATCTCGGGACAGATACTTCCAGTCTCGCCGTTTCATTTCCTACGCCAGCCCACGTACCCACGCTGCCGGAACTCAATGACTTGCTGGCCGAATTGAACCGCCTGCAAACGGGCCGCCAGGATGAACCGGCGTTTGTGGACCTTCCGTCTGACTGGACGACGCAGGGCGCATGGATGGGTCGGTACGGGCGTTACTGGATCTGCCTTTGCGCCTGCGTCTCGCCCGTTGATTTCATCTGGGGCGCCGGCGCTGCAAATGTCCAGTATCGCTCGGGAATCGGCCCGAATCATGATCCGGGCGATTCCATTCGCTACTGGGTTCACTGGAACCACACTGAAAATCCGCGCAGTCTCGAACTGCCCTCGACCTATCTGGACAGCCGCGTGCAGAAAAACCTGACCACGTGGAAAATCAACCGCCGGCAATCGGAATGGGATGATCACGGAGAAGCCTATCCTTGGAACACAGAAGGGCCCCACTTGTACTGCGACCTGAACATCCCCGATGGTGTTTTTATCCTTTCACTCTACAACATGAACAAAGACGGTCACGAAACCGTCAACCGCTTTCGTGACTATCGTATCTCCATACGCGGGCAGGCGCCGGCGAGCGAAGAAGGCAGTTTCGGCGACTTTGCCGCGCGACCGGAACTCGCGCACGCGCGCTGTCGCAACTTCTGGGGCGGCCAATACATGCGGTTTCTCGTTCATGGGCCACGCCAACTGACGATTCAGGTTGACAAGAACTACTCGCTCAACACCATCCTTGCCGCCGTGGCGCTGGATCGCGCCGAGGAATTTCCCAAACCATATTTCGGGCCCCTTGACATGACCAATCGCAATGGGAATGCCACGCAATACCGAGCGGCAAACATGGACGTGACGGGGCTCAGCGCCAATGACGATCGGCCGGCGACGTCCGAACCAGAGGATGCCAGGACGGTCGAAGCGATCCGAAAGAGCCTCCGCACGATTGAAGCTAACCATCCGGCGTCGCTTTCCGACGGGGGACGAAAGTACTACGCGGCGCTGGCGCGATGGTACCAAGCGGCCCTGCTCAGACCCGAGAACAACAACGACTGGGATTACCACCGATCCTTGGGCACCTGCTATTACCATTTGCAGATGTTCGCCCAATGGGAGGAACAGCAGAAGGCCCTTGGCTTTATTCCTGCGCGACGCATTGAAAAAAACTTGCGGTGGGACGGAAGGGATGACACCTCGCCAAACGAGGATCATGACCTTGTGTTGGCTTATCGCTTGGATCA
>CAIYET010001012.1 GCA_903925285.1 Candidatus Hydrogenedentota bacterium
ATCCCAACTCCGCTGGATGTCGTTCGAGGAACGTGCGCCGTGGATCAAGCCGAGCGAGGGCCATAGTGGATGGTTGCACCCGAGGATGAAGGCGTCGCCGGCCCCGCGCAGGACAGCTTCCATGCCGCGGCGGTAGGCTTCGACGCGAGTGGCCTTGGGATCATGGAACATGCCGCCATGCATCGCGCCCCAGAAGTTGGCATCGAGCTTGAAGTAGGTGCAGCCCCATTCCTGCCGCATGGTGCGGAAGAGGGACTCTAGGTGCTTCTGGACCTCGGGATGTGTCCCGTCCATGGCGTACCAGGGCCCGTTCCGCCAACCGCCGAAGGTGACCCGATCCGAGCGCAACGGCTGGCCGGCGTCATCCTTGATAAACCAGTCCGGGTGTTCCTTGAAGACGCGGGAGTTTTCCTCTGCGATGAAAGGCGCCACCCAGATGGCCGGCTCGAACTTCGCATCGTGAATACTCTTGAGGACGTCCTTGATGCCTCCGTTGAACGCCTTACCGGTATCGAGCCAGTCGCCCATGGCGGCTTGGTAACCATCGTCTATCTGGACGTACTTCAGTGTGGGCATCCGGTCGGCGATGAACCGCAGATTCTTCTCGACCATCGCCGCCGTTACCATAGGACCGAAACAGTACCAGGAACACCATCCCGTGGGAACCGGTTCGAACCGGAGACGGGGATGATGTTTGGCGATGCGGTCGGCGAACGAGGCCAAGAGATTCGCGCGGCTCTCGCCGGAGGCAAAATGGAACTCATCGAGGGTCCATGTTTCGCCGGGTTCGAGGGTTTGACCCTCGGTGTCTTGGACGACATCGATGGATTGGGCGCGGACGTAGAATCGCCCGACGAAGCGGCGGCACGAGGTGAAACCGAGGAGTCGCTGTTGGCTTGCCGGTGGCGCCAGCAGGAGTAATTCGTAGACCACGGTGGCGTCTTCGGGTTGAGGGATCTTATAGTGCGCTTTGTCCAGGTAGCCGCCGATATTGTCGGGTTTTTCGAGGGTGCCGCCGGTTTGCGACAGCATCGTAAAACCTTCTCCATAGAATTCGGTCTGTGGCGGCAGCGCGTGTGGTAGACGGAAGAGTACAATCTCTTTGACGCGAACCGGCGTTTTACCTTGATTGGTGATTTTCGATGCGCAGAAAGGGCCTTCCCAGATCCTGTCGAGCACGACTTGGGTTGCGTCCGCCGAGGGGTCGGAAAGTTCTACCCAGCCTCTTGCGTCGGCCAGCGCAGACGGATCGAGCACGGGCTCGGTGCCCGCTATGGCAAGGCCTGCGGGCAACAGCAGACAGACTGCCAAGAGAGGGAGCATATAGAGCATGGGAAATCTCCTGATAGGCGAAGCGTCATTCCTCACCCATTTCTGGAAAGATTCGACTGGCACAGGCTCATCATATCATTCCGGTTCACAAACCAACAATCCATCCGTTCCGTTCTTCAGTTTAGTTGAAAACAGGCCGCTTCTTCGGAATTTCTGACGAAGAGTTTGCCGTGAGCGATGATGGGATGGTTCCAGGTCTTGCCTTTGAGGGCTTGGAAACGTGCCACTTCCGTGCAGCGTTCAGGAACTGCCTTCAAGAGTACCACCAGGCCTTTCTCCGTCAGGATTAGGAGCACATCCATGTCCGCGATCAGGAGGAGCTGTCCGCCACATTTGTCGCCTTCCCACTGGCGTTGCCCGGTTTTCATGCTGATGCACGCAATGCGCTGGTCATCATAGCCATAACAGTAGCCTTTGTGCGCGACGGAGTTGTTGAAGTAGGGCCGGAACGTCTTGGTGGCAAACTCCTGTGTGGCAACCCATTGATCACCGTTCTTTTCGGCCTTTATAAGACGCGACCCGGTGGAACCGGTCGATCCGATCAGGAAGGTGTTTTCGAGAACAACCGGTTGCGTTCCAATTGGATAGGTCTTGGTGTTCCATGCATGTTCCCACAGAGGCGCCCCCGTCTCGGAATTCAGCGATTGCAGGCCCCATTGACCATTCATCAGGATTTGAGGGAGGTCCCCGATATGCACCAGTTGCGGCGAACTATAGGTGGACGTTTTGTGGCCTGAGAGCCACGCGACGTCGCCGGTTGCACGTTTGTAAGCGATGGCCCCCTTGCCCTCGGGGCCACAGGTGAATACCACCACCAGATCGCCCACTAACAGCGGCGAGCCGGCAAAACCATATCCAGGCGTCTTGCATCCGGCGTCTTCTTTCAGATCGCGTTTCCACACCGTGTTGCCGGTTGCGGCGTCGAGGCATTGCAGAAATCCCGTCGCTCCTTGCGTATAGAGTTTACCCTGATCAAAGGTTGGGGTGGCGCGCGGGCCAAGGCCCATGTCATCGTCGAACAGTGCGGCAACCTTGTTAGTCCACACTTCTTCGCCCGTTGCGGCGCGGTAACATGTCACGACTTCATCGGGACCGCGCTGTTCTTGCGTGAATAAATAGTCGCCGATGGCGATGAAGGACGACCAGCCCGGGCCAATTTCTCTGCGCCACACTTCATGTGGAGGCGTGCTCCAGTTGGTTGAAAACTTCGTGCCGGTGAGGCATCCATCACGTGCCGGGCCGCGGAAGGCCGGGTAATCCTCGGGTGTTACCTGCTCGGGCAGCGCGGCCGTTCCATGTGTCTCGGACCGCGCCATCGCGCCAGATCGCTCTATCCGGGACGGGTTCCAACGCCACGATACCTCGGGGGCAAGATTACCGCCGATGGATTCGAAACGCATGGCCATATGCATTGCACAGCAACCAATAATGTAGACGACTAGGAGCCAGCGGCGGATTGGCCAGCGCAGCCAGGTTGTCACAAGTAACAGCACCACAATGCCCGTCGTTATCGTCGGCACCGCGTAGGTGAGCAGCATCGCGCCGTAACTTATGTTTTCTTGCGTGTATACAACGCCGGCGATTGCGGCGAGAAAGAGCACGTAACCCAACACACGGTCGAGCCAACGCGTGCGGCTGGCGGCAAGCCACCAGATGCTCAACAGGATCGCCCCCACAAGTGGAATCACACCAAGTTCGATACCACTCTGGATGTTCGTCGTGGCAAATCTCGAATAACCCCACTGCACGAAGAACTGGAGGGCCAGTATGGCGGCGGCAGGCCAGAGGCGTAGCGAGCGCGGTGGCGGTGTCAGGGTTTCGGGAGAGGTGTTGGCTGACTGTTGATTGTGCTGTTCGCTCATGGATGTTACCCTCGTTAGTGTGGCGCGGAATAATAAACGAGTGAGCGACGGCACACAAATCGAAGGTGAGCGGCGATGCTATTTCCGATAAACTGAAAAACCCGTGTTCGAAACATCCTCACATCGTCGCCCAACTCTTGCCGACTACTGAAACGCCGATCAAGTAACGCAGTGAGTGGGCAGCAGAATCGTGGGGAGAATTCCGGCAATGGCGATTACGACGAGCAGTTCGATGAGCGTGAAGCCTTGTCTTCCGTGCGGCACAGTCTTCTTCGTTGTCCTATTTCGCGGCGATGTCGTATGCGATGAGGGCGTCGCCGTGGCGAATGTACAGGCGTTTGTTAGCGATGGCCGGGTGGGCCCAGTGCTTGTCATCGCCTTCGGTCACGCTGAATTTGCCCGCGCGCTCGAAGCCGGTCGACACGGCCTTGACCAAGTCGACGATGCCCGTCTTTGGACCTTCGTAGGCATAGAGCATGCCGTCGGCATACACGACGGCGCCCTGCCGGACCTCTTTCGTGCTCCACATGAGTTTACCCGTGGCCATTTCGAGGCACATTAACTGCCCGTTCTTGTGGCCAGTCCCGTAAAGGTATCCGTCAACCAAGACCACGCCGTGGTGCTGGCAGTCCAGGTTCTTATCGGTCCATTTTGCTGTGACCGCGGAACCGTCGTGCGAAAGCTCCAGCGCGCCGCCGCCGGAACCGTATCCGCCGGTGAAATAAACGAGTCCGTTGTTATAGATCGGCGTGACCGCGTGGATGTCGTATTCCGTGGGATGATCATGCGTCCACAGCAACGCGCCCGCGGCCGCGTCGATACCGACGACCAACTTCGAGGTTTCGGTCAGCAGGATGCGGCGTCCTTTGTGGTCAATGATCGTTGGTGAACAGTATGAGGCCATATCGCTCAGGCCTTTGGTGGCCCAAATGGTTTCGCCGGTCATTTTGTTCAGGGCAGCGATGCCAGCGTATGGGCCGCCAGGCGTGCAGATGACGCGGTCGCCATCCACCAAGAGCGATTCCGCGAGGGTCCACTGGTTATTCTTGGCGCCAAACCGTTCGAGGATGTTGACGTCCCAGAGTTTCTCGCCTTTGGCGAGGTTGATGCAGGTGACGACGCCCAATCCTGAGAGGATATAGAGACGGTCTCCGTCAATCGTGGGCGTAGAACGCGGCCCCGGCGCTTGCTGGTCAACGGTCTCTTTGCCATAGGAGATCTTCTTCTCAATCGCGCCGTCGGCATTTAGTACGAAGATGAAGGCGTTCTGATTCTCCATCATGCCGGGCACGTAGATCTTCCCATTCGCCACTGAAGCCGATGCATAACCCTTTCCCAACCCCTTGGCGATCCAAGCCACGGGCGGTCCGCCATCTGGCCATTGCTTCATCAGGCCCTGTTCATCAAACTTGCCATCCCGGTTCGGTCCGCGGAACTGCGGCGAGTCACCGGCGCTCGCAACGCAGGCGAAAACGAACAAAACCAGCGTCATCATGGTCATCGAAAAGGTCTTCATCTTTTCCTTTCTTGAAGGACTCAATTTGGTTCTAGCTAGAAAATACAGTATCACACGATTCGACAAACTCACAACGCGGCTGCCGCCACGACTTCAATCGGATTCGACAGAATCCACGGCGCCATGTTGTTTGTGAAACTCTCACCTGACACCGTCATTTCGCCGGGGACTCTCACATCGGCCTGGAGACGATATTTGCCCGGCACGGTCACTTCATATTCGAAGGACTTGCCTTCCTTGTCGATCACTTTCTTTCCGTTCCGAACCAGCGTGAACCGGCACGGCAACGGGGCTTCGGCATACAGCCGCTTTCCGAAAGCCTCGCTGGATTCGATGACGCCGATATAGGTGGCGGCGTTGGGATCTCGAACGGGATGCCCTTCTTCGTCAAACGCGGTCTGGGTGAAAACGCATCCGAGTTTGACCTCGCGGGTTCGGGCGGAACCGTCGGCTTGTTTTCCCTTTCGTCCCTTGAGTTCCGCGCGCCGGATGGGGACGCCGGTGCCGCAGGCAGCAGGTCTCCGGAAGTTTCGTGGATGGCCTCGCCAACATGGCGCAAGTATACTGAGCCGCTACGCAGATACCAAGGCCCCCGTCTTCTGAAATGAGTCTTGGCTTAGGCTTGGGGCTCTCGGGCCGTTACCCCGCTGTAGACTCGACGGTATTCTCGACACCGCAAATTTGTCTATGGAGACGAACCTGTTCCGCCATTCCAAATGCAGCTACTTTTCTCGAATGAGGTACAGGTGTGTTTTGCTGCGAAGGATGAGTGACTTACCTACGACGACGGGTGACGCACCGAAACGGCCTTCCAGTTGGTTGACGGCCAATTGCCGAAACTCGCGGCCGGGCTCTATGACGGTGGTCTTGCCTTTCATGCTGAGGATGTATATCCGGTTGTCGGCATACAACAGCGACGGGCCGTAGTCGCCGCGAATTTCCTCAGACCATACGATCTTTCCCGTCTTCGCTTCGATACACAGGAGCAAGCCCTTGTCGCTCATCGTGTAGAGCAAATCGCCGGCCAGAACGGGCGAAGTCTTGAGCGGCACGTCTTTGGTCATCTTCCAAACGACGTGCGTATCGGTAACGTCTCCCACACCGCCTTGGCGCACGGCCCACAGATACGGGGCGTCCGGAGAGCCGCCGGTATTGATGAAGTGTAGCCCGAGGCCGCTCACTATTCGGGAGATCGTGCTGTCGTCACGGTATCGGACGCGCCATAGCTCCTTGCCGGTCCGCGGATCATGGCTCGTCACTAACAGGGCGCCGTTACTGAGCATCTGAGGTCTGCCGTCCACTTCGACAATCACGGGGGTCTGATAGGATTTGACGAGAAACGCCGGCTCGACGCCCTCGTAAAGCTCGCGGGGCCGGTCGTAGCGCCAGACCGTCTCTCCCGTCTTCTTGTTCAGAGCGACGATAAACTGAACGTCACCACCCTCGAGGTGCACGATGAGTAGATCCTCAAAAAGGATGGGCGATGACACGGGTCCCTGCAGATGATCGCAGTTCAGATCGGTCCGCCGCCACAGCACGTCGCCCGTGTTTGAATTCAGGCAGGCCGTTCCGTGCGTGCCATAATGTACATAGACCCGCCCGTCTTCCACCACGGCCGATGGCGTCGCATACGTGTTGTTTGGGTTGATATGCTGCGGTTCGCTTGGATTAAACACCTCGATATCGTGGACGACCGCGCCGGTGTTCACGTCGACGCAGACCGCATACAGCTTCCGGCCATCTTCCGTGGCCGTAGTGAGCCAGATCTGGTCTCCCCACACCACGGGGGTCGAGTATCCGGCGTCATGTACGGGAGTCTTCCAGACGATGTTCTCGGCTTCCGACCAAGTCAAGGGAAGACCGGTCGCGTCGCTTCGTCCGTCAGCGGTTGGACCGCGCCAATCAGGCCAATGCCCGTCCCCACTCGCGACACTCGTCTGGGCGGACGACAGCATCGCGGCGGTGGCCAGTATCATCAACCAGAAAGGCTTGTATGTCGTCGTGAGCAACCGGCGCTTCAACTCTTTGTCCTTCACATTCGGGATCCTTTACCTCTCGTATTGTGCTTGCTACCAGATCTTCCATTCTTCACGGTAGGGCCGGGTGAGCATCTTTGCGGCTTCCGCATCGCCGACAATCTCTTCGGCCTTTGGATCCCAATGGATGGTCCTCTTGGTTCGTGCGGCGACATTGACCATATGGGCGATGGTGTCGCACCGTATGGCCATTTCGACCGGGCATACGGTTTCGGCTCTCGATTTCACGCAGTCTATGAAATTGCGGACGTGATTCTCGGACACGTAGAGCTTTTCGTCTTCCGGCTTCAGTTCCTGTTTCCACAGCTTTTGATTGCTTGCGTAAAACGAGTCGGATGTGAAACTGCCGATCCATCCTTCGGTTCCATGGAAGACGACTCCGTCATCATCCTTCCACGTGAGCGGATAGTACTTCATGACCACATCCTTGGCGGTCTGCATGTCCATCATGTGGAGTTTCACTCCGTTTGCATAATCGCACATGACATCCCATCGATCGAGCGTCCGGAAGATCCCCTCGTCCGGTACGATTCCGGTTCCCTCGTAACGTATCGGGCTGGTGTCGTCGGTCTTGTTGCCCCATTGTGCAATTCCAAGCGGGTGAATGGCGCAGCCTGCCACAAACCCCAACGAGGTTTCGGGGCAATGGTAGCCGCCCCAGGGCGTGCATCGGTCTACGGTATAGGGGACCATCGGCGAAGGCCCCTGCCAGGCGTTGAAGTCAAGATCGTCCGGCACAGGAACCTCGACTGTTGACCCGTAAGGTTTGACATGATATTGGTCGGTATAATGCTGAATATTGCGACACCATACGTCGATCCGCTTCAGTTCGCCGATGTATCCGTTTCGCACCAGTTCAGCCATTTGCCGATATCTCGACTCGGAACGATACTGGGTCCCAAACTGGAACACCCTCTTGCTTTCACTTACCGCCGTTCTCAGAATCTTGGTAAGTCCCAAGTCCAAGGCCAGCGGCTTTTGACAGTAGACATCTTTGCCGGCCCGCACCGCAGCGATGGACATCGGGGCATGCCAATTGTCATGCGCCCCAATGAAAATCGCATCGACATCCGGATTGGCTATCACTTCACGAAAATCAGTGTATACATTGACAATATCGGTGCCGCCGTAGCGCTTGTTAAGTTCTTCAGCCATTGCAGTACGGCGGCTCTTGTAGGCATCGCATACCGCAACAACGCGGACGTCTTGGCATTCGTTGAGATTGTTTTTGTGGTAGTTGCCAATATTACCGCAGCCAATCAGGCCCACATTTACGCGCTTGCTCGGCGCGTCTGCTCCGAGAACCGAACGGGGAACGATCATTGGAATGCTCAGTGCCGCCGAAGTCACCAGTCCGCTCTTAACAAAATCACGTCTACTAACGGTCTTCTTCTGCATCGCCTAGTCCCTTTCTGCGGCGGTCCCAAGCTGGCGAACTCGCATGCATCTTTGCCAACAATCCCATCTCCAAACGATACAAGACTATGCGGCTTACATCAACCCGGACGAGCATCCAGACGAGCACCGTCTCGTTCGCCCCGCCTGTGACAAGATTTCCAGACCTGCCACCAAACTCCGTCATTCAGTTCGCCTCCGCCGCCAGCGCCGTTCGTTCCCCCAGAAGCCGTCTCGTTTACATTCAACGAGTAACGCCAGTGACCTAAGACCTTGCCCATCAATAAGGGCGAGTTTTCGGAAACGACACGTGAATGGGTACTTGTCCCGTACAGGGAGAGGATTAACCCACGCTCGGTGGCTCAATCCGAGGCCCGCTACGATCAATTTCAATGTCTTGCGCCTACGCGGGTTCCCGCGTTGAATCCGTTCAGAAGGCAACTTGACCGAAGTGGATGGACTTCAGGCTGGCTTTAGTGAGGTCGCCTTCGATGCAGGAGACGCGTATGGTGTATCGGCCCGGTTTCTGGAAACTGAGCCAGCCCATTGGGAAACGCTGGTAGTTGGTCCACCTCCGGAGCACCCTCAAACACTTTGGTATGTTCGAAGGCACGCACCGCCGAGAAGGCTTCCCCTCAGTCATTCGCTTCCGCCAATGCCGCTCGTTCGCCTACCAGCCGCCTCGTCTGGTACTCGTTCAAGTCGGGCACCCTGGCCTCACAAGGTCGTTTGACTCAAATCAAATGTCTTGGAGACAAAGGTGTGATTGCTGCGTAAGGGGCGACGACCAAAATCAAGAGTAGTGTTTGGCTCAGGGATCAAGTGATCGGGTCTTGGAGGAATCTTAAGCTTCTCTTCCGGAAGTCCGTAGCACTTCTCAATAATCCGAAGACGGAATGGCGCATTCAGGTCGATTTTGAGAACCAGATCCACGCCCTCGCGCGGAAAGATCCGCACACGGCAGTGCCAGTTCTCCTTCGCCCCGTCCACATCCTTGCCAAAGACATTTGCCGAAAAGACCTCGGTCGGCGACACAACATCGAGACGCATTTCCGATACGGCGTCGGGGGTATCGATGTGCAGTGCCAATTCCCGTTTCCCGTCCACAATCTCATTGCGCACAATGCTGACTCTTGGACCCATGTCCGCCGCAATCGGCGCAGTCGCCTTCAGGTATTCCGCCTCAACCCCCGGTATGAACTCCGATATTTTTGCGCGTGCTGTTGCTTCCGGAATAAACTGGCAGAGCCACGCGTCGGGCTTCTCGTCGCTGCTAAGCCAATAAGCCCTGCCCGTATCCTGATCCAGACCATAGGAAAGGCAGTTGAAACGCGGTTTCGCCTTGTTGGGGCCGTTGAATACCACGCCATAAACAAGAATCGCAAGGCCAACACTTCCCGCCGTCACGGGCAGCCAATATCTTCTCGGGGTCTCCAGCAACGCCAATTGCGGCGTGAGAAACACCGCCTGCAACACGATCATGTATCCTACCAATACCGTCAGCAGTGCGGTTCCCATGTCGATCAAACCGATAAGTGTCGGGACAAAGAGGAGAATTCCGGGCAACGCAAAGAGCGTGGTGACGATGACAAGCCCGCGGGGAAGTTCATGATCTGGTTTCGGAAAAAAGAGCAGGGCAATGCCACACATGCCAAATACAAGAGGCCATACGGCCAGATACGCGCCGCCGGGAACGGTTATCTGCAGAAACAGCAGCATCACAATCCAGCCCACACACCCGGCCGTTGAGAGATTCTGAACGGAGGTATATCGGCGGAAGACCGTGCATACCAATGCCGCCACTGCAATGGCAACACCTATCAGACCGAGCGCATAGGTTCCGTTGCTGTACAGCAAGTAACGCCCATGGATTATGAAAAGAAGCCCCTCCAGACCGCCGACCACCGCAACAACACACACGGTGCCTACTACATAACCAATCAGACCGACCATCAGCCCGCCCATATTCAGATGGCCGCGCGAAAAACCAAACGCCACCAGTCCGGCATAGAGAACAATCACGATGATCGCCAGCGGCCAGCCCCACGAGAGCGGATAGACAACCATATGGCTGCCTATTGTATTGAAATAGGTTGCATCCGGTGCGTTCAGATCGCCGCTGAGGTCCATGTTCCCGAAATGCCGGGTGAAGCCCGCCGCATAGTCCGCATGATGCTGCAGGCTGTTCAGACTAATGATGTCCGGATGGTCGTCCCGCGTATGGTAATAGCAGAAGTCGTCCACGAACGCGATGTTATAGCCCTTGAGTCCCTTCCGTTTGAATTGACTAAAATCACTGCCAAATGGCGAAAGATCGTACGCATCGTACATGATCGAGGTCGCCCGGGGATTGACGCCCGCCTTGGTCATCTCCCGGATCAGCCAGCCGTTCTCATTGCTCGTCTCGAACATGTACGAGGGGCCGGATGTGCCGCGTGCCTCAAAATTGAGAATGATTCCCACGTCATTGAACCAGGGATGTTCGCAAAACGTGTGCGCTCCGCCCCCGCTGAATTCCTCCGCGTCCGTAAAGACAAAGAGTATGTCATTCTTGAGCGGGGGGCTTTCCTTAAGGGCGCGGGCAAGCTCAAGCATCACTCCCAATCCGCCACAGTCATCCACGGCGCCCGGACCATAAGGCACCGAATCGTAATGCGTGGCCATGGCGAACGCTTTCGTGTTCGCCGTGCCGGGGATCCGGCCCAGGACATTGTGATACACGCCGATGCCGTCTTGGTTCACGGCTCTCTGTATTTCCGCCGTGACGCCAAGGGCCCTTAGTTGCGCAAGAATATAATCCCGCACCTTGTCGTTGGCGAATGAACCTGCGGGATGTGTCGTTGAGGCAACCTGGCGGATATGCTCTAGCGCGCGTTCCGCCGAACACTCCGTTGACGGCGCCGAGGCCCTCTTCACCTCGGGCGGCAGTTGCCCGACATAGGCAATCAATACCGCGAGGATAACCAGTGAAAGAACCGCGATGGCTGAATACAGCGCACCGCGCGAACTGTCGGAATCCCGGTCAAACGACATACGGCTCAAAACTCCATGGGGTGGACGGGTGGCAGGCGGTTTCGCCTGCCGCAGACGGCAAGCGGGCACACTTATCTCCCTCCATCAGACCTGTAACCTTATGCGTTGGTTTCGATAGGCGGGCCCCCCGTGCCCCCCGAAAACTCGTGCTTATCGGCAGACCATAAGGTATAAGGATTCGATCAACTCAGATAATGGGCTGAGTCCTCGTCCGCAGTCGTCCCGGCACCGTTATGCGTGAGGACGAGGTCAGTCGCTCCGGCTCCAGTCCTTCCGTGTGGTTCTCCATGGCAACAGACAACGGTCTTTCCGTATGTGCAGCTGTTATTCATAACGGTCTGATGAGGCCTTTTTGTCGATCTTTTCAGCGGCTTTTTGAAGGGGCCGTCCTTGGGTTTGCCACTGGGTAAGGGATGATATTGCCCGAAGTCGTCGAGACAATCCCGACACATCGGTCGAAAAAACGGGGGGAGCCCGAAAGCACATCCTCTTTCCAACAGAGCCCGCCAACAGTACTGTCCCGTCGCTCAAGAGGGTTCTCTTGGCTCCCATTTTTTCAGAATGAGGACTTTGGTCTTCGAATCGTTGCTGAAGCGCCAGACTACTCGCTGTAACTCCTTGTTCCAGTCTGGATCGTTGTACGCATAGATGAATTTCGGTGGCGGTGGATTGCCGCCGGTTTGCGTCTCGTACATTACCCACAAGTGGTCTTCGGGGTAGTAGACCTCAATAATGCTGTGACGATTCAAATGGCCGCACTCATAAGCGACATAGACGCGGACGGTGCGGCAAGGAATACCCAGGTTGCGCAAGATCGCCGCGGATAGATGAGCGAAGCCAATGCAGTTGCCGAGACGCCGTTTCAAACAGAGGACAGCGTCGGGAACTTCGTTGGAAAGACCATATTGCATGTGCTTGCCCACATACCGGCAGACCGCTTCTACCAGTTCATGGGCGCGTCGAGACTTGACAGAGTCCGCAATGCTTTTCGCGATGGCCGCGATGGAGGGATCATCACTCTGAATATGAGGTGTTGCGGCAAGATAGAGCTGAATGTCTTCAGGTACGCTGAGCACAGGATAACTCTGACGCATGATCGGGTTCTTCTCAGCAGCCTCGACATGAATCGTAACCGTATTGGGGGTTCTCGCTATCACGCGCTGGGAAAACGAACCGCACTGGTAGTCCCCAATGTCAGGGACGCCCGCATCGTTGGATATGCTGAATTCCGTCCCCCGCCCCAAGGAATGACCCCCGGTCTGTATCGGCTCGGCGGACTGTCGAGGTGGCGCCGTCGCTGGTTCGACGGATGCGCATGCTGCTGACTCATGCTCAACCGGCTTGCGCACCTGTTTCGGGATTACAGACTTTACCTTACGCGATGGCAGACCCTCGATCTTGACGTCTTCAGGCTTCACGTCAGCCTTGGAGACGCTCATGGCTTTGCCATCGGGAAGAGTGACGTAGTAGCGGGTGTCCGACTCGTGAATCTTAACGTCGGTGTAGGTCGTCGAGCCGATCGTTATGGTGTCGGACCATGCTGCAGAACACAGCACAGCAACGAGCAAGAGACAAAGTATAGCCCATTTGAGGGGCGCCCACTCGTTGTTTTTCCTAAAGTCCTGTGATTCCATCTCGATCATGGTCTCCGACTCAATAGCGTGAGTGTGTCCATTATGAGCATCGCCGGAAGGAACGTCCAGTCACGGGCGCGCAAGTAGCCTTTTTCGACCGCATCGTCTCTGTCGGTATTATCCCGACACCACGGTCGAAAAAAGGGGGCGGTTCCCAGGTTGGGTCGTCCCCTTTTCTTGATATTACGCGACGCGCAGGAAGGCTCCGGTGAGGGAGACTTTACCTGCTAGGAGCGCGTGCGCGAGTTCGTCTTCGGTGTACGTGTTGTTGCGGTGCGAAGCTTCGAGGATGGCGTCGCCGCGCAGGTGTTTGACTGCGTACATGGTGAGGACGAGGTTTCGCAGGTAGGTCAGGTCTTCGACCAACGGCAGTTCGGACACGTTCGATGGCGCGCTCCGCATGCGAACGAAGCGGTTCTTGGAGAAGAATCTCTCCATCTCTGGCAGTCTTTCCCGGTACTTGTTCGCCGCCAACGTCGCCAGCTTCTGAAGCAACTGTTCTTTGTTGCCGGTCATGGACACCTCGTATTGGTGCAGGATGTCCTTCAGTTGGTCGCCGGTGGTTCCTGCTTGCGCGTACCGTCCGATGTGAAAGGCCTTGACGTGCGAGG
>CAIYET010001013.1 GCA_903925285.1 Candidatus Hydrogenedentota bacterium
ACAATCGACCCACTTGCCCAACAGGCAGAACAGAACGACGTGCGCATCGCGAATTGCGCACCGCACTTCAAGCATCGAAATTCCTGTCCCATCGCTTCTCCCTGCAAGTATACATACTCTAGCTTTACCCAACAATTTTTACCTAGAAGCCTTCCGCTGCGTGGTGGCATTCTGCCATCAGGGTGATCCAAGCTTTCTCACCATAACTCGGCGCTTCCGTTGTGCCCACCTGCGTAACTCCTCGGCACGGGAAGGGCGCAAGAGCCGTTCAGGCGCCGCGCCCAGGTACAGGTCGGCATAGACCGGCCTGGCGTGTTCCGCCGCGCCCTGATACTGACGCAGGTACAGGTAGGGGTGTGGGCCAATCCGGCGGATGATGTACCGATCCCGTGTCACCAAGCCGGGAACGGTGCCCAGTGAGAACAGCCGTTTCCTAGGGCTGGGTCCTCCTCGGAGGACTGCGCGGGTTCTCCGTCGAGAGTTCTTCAATTTACACACAACCGTTTCCTTAGCGGTTGGAAACCTGGTGGGGCTCGTCTGGGCGGGGAAGTTTCTTTCGGCAGAAGCTCCGTCCGGTATCCGCGCATCCTGGGCAAGGCAACGTGGGTGGCGATCTTGTGGCGAGGCGATCCACAAGCGCACACCGCCGAGTCGGTCACCTCGTCATCGCCCTCCTCTCCCTCGATCTTCTTCCGTGCGAGACCGTAACTCTCGACCCGATGCCGACCGTACAGCGCCAGACGGAACAGGATCTGCTCCTGCAGATAAGCCGCTTCCTCCGGCGTCGTGACGGCATTCGGATCTCCGGCGACAGGCAACGGCTTCGTCGCGTACTTCAAAGCCTCGACGGCACTCCTGGCCTGCCGGATGTCGAGCATAAAGGAGCCGTTGCATCGTCTCCGATCCCCATCTAGGTGGTCACACTCCCTCGGGTTTTCACCTGTCTCGCCTCTGCAGATCTCGCAGCGATCATCCGCGGGGTGAGGGCAGTGTGGAACTGTGCAGTCCCGCGAGCGCAGCCATCGCTGCAGTACCGGCCTCGGGACGTACTTCAGCCAGCCGAGGAAGTGGAAATGGACGTGCTCGTCCTGGGATAACTCGATCGCGCCGAAACCGGCCACCATTCCATAGTTCCGCTGAAGGAATCGAGCAAGCGCTCTGCGCGTTTCGATCACCCGTTGGACTGAGAGAGCCAGGTTCTCTCCCTCGTGGTGTCTCAGGGTCACCGTGATCATCGACGCTGGGATCTTCATCGTCTTCGTGAACTTTTCCGCCCTGGCCACGTAATGCGCAGCTCTCATTCTCTCGAAGCGCGGACAGGGAGGGCAGTTGCAGCACTCGGCGTGCGATCCGAAGTGTCCCTGATCGCACTTCGTGGACACGACCAGCAGCCCGCACTCTTTCATCCGCTTGATCCATCCAAGAAGATGCTCGACGTCGCCCGGGGTCAGTGTCCCGGAATCGACCAGGACCTGCATCTGCTCGCAGATCCTCCGCTGCGAATTGCGAATCTGGTTCTGCCGGTAGATCCACTTTCCGATCCCTGACGCGCCCCCTCCAAACCATGGAATTGACTCACCGCTATCAAGATGTAGACGCCCGTAGTCGTGAATGACTCGACGCGCACCAGCCCTAGCCATGGCCCTGGGTGAGGTGGCTAGCACTTGCTCCCTCCAAGTCCCGGTGGGGCGTTGTCCAGGAGTTGTCTGGTATCAAGTAAACCCGGAACGGACCCCCGCTCAAGCTCAGGGCTTGCACCAGGGGACCGGACCAGCGCGTGGCACCGGACCAAGGAAGGGGCACCGGACCGGACCGGACCGGACCGGACCGGACCGGAACATACATGTAAGACGCTGTGGGGTAATGTGTTCCACGTGAAACCTTCGCGAACACAAACGAAGCCGGACGGGAAGGTCGCCCCTCCCGTCCGGCCCAGCCCCTCGCCGTCGCGTACGGCCGCCCCGGAACCCACGAGCGCAAGCGTTGTTGCCCTCGTGGGGAATCTCGCGCTACAATCTACGAAGCTGGCTGGTTCATTCATCGGGTGCCTTGGTACGGTTCGATGAAGACCGGACGGCGGAGGGGGGCGAAAGCCCGGGCCACTCAGCTTGTGGAGGCTGAGATGGCCTTCGTTTGCCCTGCCGGTCGGTCTCTATGTCACGCGACTATCTCAGTAGTGCCCGCCTCAGCGCAAAGCTCCCGACAACTCCCCCAGCGAATCCCATTCGCCTGTAGAGTGGGAGGCGTTGTTCTTCCAACCGGATGCACGCCAACAGCTCGCGGTCGCTCATCTCCTCCAAGGGCTTTTCCCTTGGGATGGACGGGATCATGGGCATCAAGCCGCGTTCAGCGAGACCGACGAGACTCACGTTTTTCGCCCTCCACCAAAGAGAAGATGGAAACCGAGCTGGGCACCTGTTCCGACGAGTAGACCACTGAGAGCACTCTGGCCTGTGGTGATCCACTTCTGGCCTCGAAGGTAGAGAATGTATGCGATGGCCTCTTGTCGCCATTCCGCCCTCTCGGCTCCCACTTCAGCTCCGGGTAAAGCAGCCGCAGCTTTTGAGGACTCGGCCTGAGCCAGCAAAGCCGCGTCTAGTCCCTTGCTCAGATCAGCGTCCGCGCCAACACCGCTTCGGTTCAGCAGAGGCTGGTCCGACGGTGTTTCTAGGTACGGAAGCTTAACGACGTTGTTGTCCATCACGGCTCACCTCGTAGTTTAGCGGATCTGCAACGGCAAGACGGGAAAAAATCCAGGGCTCACCGGGTGCCTCCAACCTCGAAGGGGACTGGCAGCTTCTCGGTAGATAGACCCTGGCGGTCAGGGTCTCCACGAACAGGGGGAGACGTGAGAGCTGCCTGAACTTGGTTGATCAGGGCAACAATCTGCCCGTCGAAATGCTCCTTGTAGGAAGGGTTGGACTCTCGATTCTTCTTCGCCGCTGTGATCAGGTCTGGCACAACAGCCATTCCCCTGATCGACTCGATGTTCCTCACGAACGCTCGGGCGAAACAGATCCGACAAACTAAGTACGGGCGAGTGCGCTTGTCGAACCTGATCTCCATTGCAGACTCAGCCAGGCAAAACATGCAGGTTCTCGGAGCCATGAAACTAGGAGGCATCAGCAGATCTCCAATGTCGTAGATGGGGAAACCAACGGAACAGGTGCGGGAGGAAGTACGTCCCCGCCGGCAGTGTCGAGGGGCTGATAGCGACTCTTGAGCAACCGCCACCTCATCTCCTCGCAGTACGCATGGACGTCCGCCTCGTGCTGGAGAGCATAGGCTCCGGCCGGCTGGCCCTCTTTGTTGATCTGCATGACCGCTACAAGTATGTCGAGGGTCGGAATGACAGCGAGGACGTGACGTAGTTCATCTGCTCGCCAGCAACACTCCTGGATCGAGTCGATCACCAAGGAAATCACCTTGCGGCTCAAGGCTAGATCGATCACCTGGTCCACCGAGGCGCGGGAACAGATGTGAAAGTCAGATCTCTTGACCCCAGCACGCAACAGTCGAGAAGCCAAGGCAGCTCCAAGCCCTTCCTCTGCTGAAACGTACAGGCATGGACCGCTGACCGAGTCCGCGAGCCGAGAGGCCATGGTCGACTTTCCAGATCCGCTCGGACCCGAGATCTCGACCAGGCACGAAGCGCCCAGAATCAGATCGGGAAAGGCATTCTGTCGGACCTGCGCCCACGCAGCCCTGGCAACGTCCTTGGCGTTGCTGATCCCCGGAACGGAATCGAAGTCCGCATGAGATCTGTGAGGCAGAGGGACAATCGACCCACTTGCCCAACAGGCAGAACAGAACGACGTGCGCATCGCGAATTGCGCACCGCACTTCAAGCATCGAAATTCCTGTCCCATCGCTTCTCCCTGCAAGTATACATACTCTAGCTTTACCCAACAATTTTTA
>CAIYET010001014.1 GCA_903925285.1 Candidatus Hydrogenedentota bacterium
CGAAGGCATACCGGATCGAATGGACTGAACTTGGCTGTGTCAGCGTCCACATATAAGCTATCTTGCCTTCCACTCCGAGTCGGGCGCGCTTCGACCACTCGAACGATAACGTTTTAGCGCACTCCGGGCAATTCCACCGCCCGCAGGGTAGCGGTACGGCCTTTCCTTTGGAAGTGAAACCGTAAACGTTCGACTGAGAACAGGTATTAGCCATTGAGTGAATTCCTGATAGGTGTTTGGCGCTACGAGACGAGTGATCCATAGAAGTCTGTCCGAGTTGTTCGTTTAAAGCATTCAAGCCGGAGTACCGGACAGAATGCAGAACGGGGAAACCCTGGTTTCCCCGACCCTTCCGGCTTAAAGTGAAAAATCAGGCGTCAATCTTGCCGCAGTAGATACATTCGTCAGCTTCCGAGCCGTCGGCAAAGTAGATCGTCTGATAGTAGTGCTCGCAGGGATAATCGCCTTCGTCATCTTCACGTTGGCATTCCCTGTCACCATTCTCGCTAAAGTAGTCAGCGCGATATTGAGCCTGTAAATCGTCCTCGCACCAGAGGGCTTGGCATTCCCAGCACACCCCCCCCGGTCGATACCCAGACTCCCCATTATCGCTGCTGGTCATCTCTTGGCCGCACAGCGGGCAGAATTCAGCCATCAAAACACCTCGCTTTCGATCCAGTGCCAGCGCCCGTACTTGATATGGTAGAACATGCTCGTCTTGAGCGAGACACGATAGAGCGATGCTTGGATTTGCCTGATTGAGAATAGACGGCCCGGATTTCTCGCCAACCACATTTCGACATCGCCAACAAAGAACGATCCGTACATTGACACATTGTGGGCTGCGACCCAGACCCACTGTTCAATCGTCCACGTTTTGCCAGCCATCTTTTCCGCCTTTCTGCCGAAGATCGTTCAGCCGCCATATATTTTGCGCGCGTGCTCGGACAAGGCCCGCGCACGCCCGAAGGATATGCAACGACCAGACAGGTGCACGTGGCCGGTACGCGAAAGCACCTGTACGCTGTAGATATGCCTTTCCGCGTCTGTTTCGCGGATGATTACCTTGTAGATGGCGCGCACGCTGGTCATGAATGTGCTTGACCAGCGCCGCTCCGGACATTCAATCCAGTGCAGAAATTCTCCTTGCCGAGTCATCGATTAACCCTCGCCTTCTGGCGTATCCATCATGAGCAGAGCGCTCACGTCGTCCCATAGCGAATAGTTGTTGAGAACATCAAATGGTGTGGCGAAGTTCGTTACTTCGGGGTCGATTTCGATCTTCACCAGGTCAGGGAATTGCGCTGCAATCTGCGTAGACGCCTCAAGCACATCGTCCGGGTGGCCGATCACGACCACGAAGACGCGCCGCTCCTGAAAGCGAAGGAGCGGCCAACCACGATTAGGAGCCTTACGTTGGATCACGGAACACCATCTTTCGAGAATATGCAGACCGGCGCCGGTGCCGGTCTGCCCGGACGGGAGATCAGGATTGCCAGAGTGAGAGCACGGCGAGCGGTTCAACGCCCAGGTCGTGCTTGATAGAGAAAAGGCGGTTTACGAGATTCATCAGATCATGGGCAGTCGGGTAGTCGCAGTCGGCAATATTCGACCAGAGCGATTCCACATAGCAGGCGTAATTGTCGGTTGCAATGCAGTCCATCCGCCATTCAGTCGGGACGCCGGAAGCACCGGCTGGAACGCCCGACTCCCGGCGAAGGACAATCGAAATCTCGCATGGCCTGTGCAGACGCTCTTCCCGTGCGACTGCGCTGACAAGATCGACAACCGTTTCCCTATCGAATGTTTGTTCTGTCATTTTTTCCTATCTTTCCGGGGTAATTCCCCATCTGAATCCTACGCCGGTTGACGGTGAGGCGTCAGTGACAAATGTCACATCCCTGGGCCGACCACATAGTGACGAATGTCACATGACATTTGTCATGTCGTCCGGAATCAAAAAGAGGTAGACTTACGTCTACCTCTCGACAGAACAGATTTGCCCCGGAGTTTAAACCCCTACCTGGCCCGTCCCTTGAAGTTTGATTTGAAGTTCTGCCGCGCAGATTTGACATCAGCCAGGAAATTTCCGCCGAGACTGACGGCCCGGACACCCGCGGCACCCAGGATCAGCGCGTTTGTCCAGGCAAGGAGCGGCGCATAGTCGCCCTTGAGTATTTTGCTGCCGGCCTCGACTGCGTCCACGACCAGCGCCGGTATGTCGCCCTTGACGATGTTGCCAAGCGTGTCGTCAAAGACAATCAGGCCACCAAGCTCGTTGTTGCTTTGTGCCAGCGGCGCTAGCTTGCGCGCCACCTCTGATAGGTCGATAGGAATGAGCGCCTGGGCGCCCTCAACGCGGCCATCGGTTAGCGCGTCAAGGAGCGGCGCGATCGTCTGGGCAAAGGTCAGGATGTCCGCCAGGACAGTTTCAGCGGGTACATGCACCGTGTACCCGCTGGATTTGCCCTCGCCATCGCGGATCGTAAACCGCACATCGATAGGGCGCGGCATGAATCCCTCCTAACGACGACGCCCCTTCAGATTGCGCCGAAACGACTGGCGCGCACTGAAAAGTGTCTCGATGTCCGTCGACGCCTTGGTGAGAGAATTGACGCCAGGGTCGCCACCCAACACCCCGATGATGCCGTTGACGTAGGCTTGAACGCCTGCGTTTTGCAAGTCCACGAGCTTGCTGTTGGGCACCAGGCAACTTGCCACGATGGCCGGGATACGCGATGTGTAGAGCAGGCCATAAGCGTCCCTGAAGACGAACTTCGCGCCGGATTCGATGTCGCTTTGGACGGTCGGATCCGTCTTGATGTCCTGGCCGGACAGATCAACCGGGGCAAGAACCTCCGCGCCGATCACTTTGGCGTCGGAGAGCGCGTCAAGAATCTCGGCCAGGTCTTGCGCGTACAGAAAAGCATTGGCGAGCGTCGTGGCAGCGGCAATATGAGCGACCTGCTTGCTCGTGTTGCCGTTACCATCGAGAAGTGAGACTCGAATATCGATAGGCAGTGGCATTTTAACCCCCGTGCGGCCTACAGTGGGCCGCAAGTCCAATTATCTCTGAACGGTATTGTAACACAGACCGGATGATCCAGCGACATGACGGTAATCTCGCTCACGTTTTCATGTGCATCGCCACCGGCCACGATTTCTGTGCATTCCTGGTAAGGAGTGAACTGCTGATAGGATAGGGTGCTTCCCGCGCAGTCTTTGGTAAGGACAGTGACCAGCGTATCTGTGCCCGCTCTGACGTACACCTGGGAAATGTGCCCGCCGACTACCAGCGACGTATTATCGCGCTGAACACCATGCACCTTGACCTGATAAGCGCCCAGATAACCTTGAGAGTAAAACGTCTGGTGAGCGTATTCAGGCAGGCTGTAGTAGGCGCCCTCAAAAATGAAACAGCCAATGTCAACCATAAAATGCCAGTTGTTAGGGATAAGTGAGACATTACAGCCTCCAGGTTCTCTACCCAGTTTGGCGATCAGACGAGCGACCTGGGCCTGCGCAGACTGTTGATCGGCAGCCAGCCAATATTCAGGCTGAGCAAGCACTTCCAAAACGCCAGTGATGTGGGGTACCCACGTTTCATTGATACAGACCGGCACCCCTGGCGCGTCTTCGATGTCTTCGGACGGCAAGGCCATCGGCTCCGTCCTGGGCGAGTAAATCCGGCGCTCAAACATAATGAGCCTTCCGATTCTGCACAAAGTGTTGTTTGGCCGTGTCAAGCGCCACGAGCGGGGTGTTGGCATTGGTCGTGGTGTGCGCAGTGTAATTGCCGGCCAGGAAGTCCGACAGGAACGTAGCGACGTCGACAGCGTCCTGGTCAATAAGCTTGCTGTCAGGCAGCACGTATTCAAGATTGAGCGCCGGAAGCACCAGCCGGGCATAATTCCCGACTTCGTCCTTGAATGAAAATTGTGCCCCGGCCTCAATGTCGCACTGAGGAGTCGGATCCCCCTTCACGCCTATCGGAATGTCGATATTGTAGTAAACCTCGCAACCCACGATTTGGGCGTCGGTAATCAGATCGGCGTCATAGGCGATACGACCAATCAACACCTGAAGATCAGATTCATCAGCGTCAGGGTTGAGATGGAACGCCAGCGCAGTCGTGTACCCCGCGCCGTCTTTGAACCAAATCCGGGCGTTTTTTACCACTGGCAATGGCATTTTTACTTCCCTCCCGATCGCGATCGTCATTGTGAAACATTTTACCGCGTTTCGTCGGCTTCAGCCCATCGGCTCATCGAAAGTCATTCCAGTGGTGAGACTCCAACGATCAAGAAGGATAGAGATATCGACTCCAGTGATGTTTTGTGCTCGCAGGAAAAAGCCGAGCCACCCCTCGTTACGGCTCTTGACGATGTAGGGCAGGCCGGTATAGGGCGGCAGCTTAGGCCAGTCCCGGCTTACCCGCACACGACGAAAGCCCTTGGGGGTGGCCGGCGACTGCTTGACAAGGTATTTTGACACGCATACCGACGCCCTGCCTTGGCCAACGATCATCGTGTCAGCCTGATAACCAAACCCGCAATGCACAGCCAAATCCTTGATGCGGACGGGGGCATCGTGGAAGCAAAGCAAATGGAAGTGCGGCATGTCGTACCGGTGCGGCTGCCCTTCCACGACTGCGAGATAGCTCCACTTTCCGAATCTGCGCTGGCACCACTTGCGCAGATTGTCCCATTGGGCCGGCAAAATCTCGAAGGCATACCGGATCGAATGGACTGAACTTGGCTGTGTCAGCGTCCACATATAAGCTATCTTGCCTTCCACTCCGAGTCGGGCGCGCTTCGACCACTCGAACGATAACGTTTTAGCGCACTCCGGGCAATTCCACCGCC
>CAIYET010001015.1 GCA_903925285.1 Candidatus Hydrogenedentota bacterium
CTAAAGGAACGAGAAGCTTCTTGAACATCGACAATCACTCCCATTGCCATCTTCAGCAGATATGGCCAACATTATAAGCATTCTGCGTCGGACAGGTCATCCTTCAGGACGCAGACTTCCGAGTTTGCGTTCAACCTGGGACTTCCGAGCACGGCGACAATCTTCATACAGCCTTCTCATATACCCGCACATAGTCAATCACAAAATCGGCAGGAAACGGCGTTGTCGAATCCGGGGCGCCCCCCATTCCTCCAATGCCTAAGGTCAGAATTACGTTCATCTCGACATCTGGAATATGCCGTCCGCGAATGAACCGCGTCCAACACGATTCGGGCGCCCGCCAGTTGTCCAAATACCACGCAAGGCCATCCGGTGTCCACTCAAAGGCGAACGTATGATATCCATCTTGAAAAGCCGGGCCGGTCGGATCGATATGCGTTGGCCATTGTGACGTACCGACCAAAACATCATCCACTTTCCAGTGCAAGGTCATCTGTGCCGCGCCCTGGTCGCTACTCACGATCTCGAAGACATCGACCTCGGTGGCCTCAGGGCCGTACAACCAGAATGCAGAATTGAACCCATTGCCCTGGGGTACGCGGAATCGGCACTCGAAATACCCATACTTGAAAGAGCGAATCGAATACAGCATTCCGGTCGTGTATTCAAAATCCCTGTAGTATGGTGTAAACGTTCCGTTGGTATCCCACGCAAAACAGTAGCCATTTACCGTTTCGTGCCTTGCGGTCAGATGCAATGCGCCTTCGCCGATGGAGATATTTCCCTGCTCGGTATTGAAGGCAATGTCACTGCAGCGCCCCCATGGAAATCCCGTCATCCAGAGGGTGTTGTCGAGTTCAGGCCCGTCAAATTCATCATGAAACACCAGCGTCCAGCCCGGCTTGTCGAGTGGATTGGGTTCGCTCGGTAATGGCGGATGCTGACAGCCGGAAGCGAACAGGAGGATCGTTGCCGCTGCGGTGACTAGGATCACTTGGAATGTCTTACGTTTCATGGCAAATACCCTTCAATCGCTGTAAGTGTAACGCATGTGGCGAATGCTTGGCCATCCGCGTTAGCCCAGCCTTCCATCCGGCTCCTCCCATGCGGTCAAGAGAGTCGACCAACCCTTAATCGCCTCGCTTCCGATGGTTTGAGTCTTGGGCCGACTCCATTGCTTCGGCCTCAAAGTTGCCCGTTCGCCCACAAATCTTCTCATTCGGTATACGCCAGGTTCCGCATTCTGGATCGTCAACAACATCAATTTCCAGTACTACAGTCTTGTCATTTTCCTCGTTTAGGCCATCGTCATGTCCCTGGGGCCGGTAGGTGGTGTGGTGGGGAGCCAAGATCGACCGGGTATCTGGTACGTTGATTACAAGTACTACAACGTCACAGTCATTGGCTATTTCGTAGAACTTCCAGCCGCGATCACGACGGTGACGGCACGGGTCTTCGACTTCAGTGCGTTCAGCATTCGTTCGGATGGCGAGTTCAAGCCGAAGGACGGTTCCGTAACGATTGACCTGGTTTCAGGCAAGGGCAGTGGACCTGTTTGTGGCGGTACCAAAGTGGTCCTGAAGTCCACCGAAGGCGGTCTGGGGTGGGTGAAGGTGGCCTTCGGCAAGTACTACGACTCGAACGGCAATCTGTTGGCCGACCAGTCGATTGACGGCGTCGTTAATGGCGTGGCGCGTGCCGAAGTCACAAAGTTCGACAACCTGGGCGCGGACGAGTATCTGCTCGAACTGCGTTTGCCGAAGTACAAACGCGGTGGCGTCGTGGACATCGCGATCTATGATCCGTCCAACGTTGAGACGCCGGTATACGTCATAAAGAACTCGTTCAAGTACAACGACCTGAGTCCGCTGTGGATCACGCTGGGCGTGATTGGCGGGGGTATCGGCATCGGGTTCGGTGTGGACGCAGTGCTCGATCAACCGTCGGACGGCAGTGGTGGCGGTGGTGGTGGCGGACCGTGCTTCATCGCGACTGCGGCGTACGGCACTCCGCTTGCCGCCAATATCGACATGCTCCGTGCGTTCCGTGACAACTATCTGTTGAACACCGGCCCGGGTACTGCGGTGGTCGATGCGTACTATCGAGTCAGTCCGTTCATCGCGGATGCCGTGGCGCAAAGTCCCGTGCTCGCGACGATGGTCCGCCTGTTGATCGCGCCGCTCATCTTCCTCGCGAAGGCGCCGGTGCTGAGCGTCTTCCTTCTGGCCTCAATCCTGATCCGCCTGGTGTTTGTCTTCCGTAGGCGCTGGGCAAAACCACAAAAGCACAATTCGATTGTGAGGCATCGCAGCAGAAAAGCCGTCCTTCCTGCTTTTGTCGGCACTGGTTGTCTCATAAGCCCTTCGAATAGCCTTTTGGTATTCACTTCATCTTCGACTATCGAGCAACATAACAAGTCCCTTTCCGATAGATGCATGTTTCCCTCTATTTGAGACTTGGCATCTTTTTCTGTTTTCTGATAACTTGATGCATTCAAGTATATGAAACCGGAGTACTGAACATGAAGTGCAGAAGATGTGGATCGATATTCGTGGCGGCATTAGCCTTGTGCTTGATGTGTACGGCCTGTTCCAGCCCCCTACCAGGCACCGTCAAAGAATGCATCGGCGTCGGCGATCTAAACCGGACGTATCTGGTGCATGCGTCAACAGCATTCGACGGCAAAGCGAAACTGCCGCTTGTAGTTGCACTGCACCCATTTACGGGCACAGGGGAAATTATGGAACGCATGACCGGGTTCAGCGCTTTGGCCGATCGCGAGAACTTCATTGTCGCCTATCCCGATGGAAATCAATATGTCTGGAATGCCGACCCCGCCGCGCCGTCGAGCCTCTTGAAACCACCGGCGGATGACGTCGCTTTCATTGCTGCGCTTATCGACCATCTGGTCGCCGAACACGGCGCTGATCCCGATCGCGTATACTTGACTGGTGCGTCAAGCGGCGGACTCATGACGCATCGCGTTGCTTGTGAACTCACGGCGAAGCTCGCATCGGCTGCTTCCGTCATGATTACGCTACCGGTGGGCTGGCAGGATCACGAGAAGCCTTCGAGCGCACTGCCGTTTCTTCTGATTCAGGGAACGGCGGATCCCTTTTTCCCCTGGAAGGGCGGAACCGTCAACGAAGGCCCATTCCGGCAAAGCGAGTACCAGAGCGCCGAAGAGACGGTTTCTTTCTGGGTGAACAATAACAATGCAATTTCACCGCCAACAAAAACGGACATCCCCGACACGGATCCGAACGACGGCACCACGGTCTTTCGGGACGCGTATGCGGCGAATCCCGAAGGCGCTGAAGTCGACTTGTATGGTATCAACGGAGGCGGTCATACATGGCCAGGTAGCGCGGATACCTGTCTGGAGTTCCTGGTCGGACGCACCAACCAAGATATAAACGCTACGCAAGTCATCTGGGATTTCTTCAAGACTCACGTTCGCAATTCGACTAGTTGACTTCCACCAATCGGCCCCTTTACGGTGCCTTCCTCCTTCTGTTTTTCCGCAAGTTTCAGTTCGTCTATCGCAGGATTTCACCGGCGGTCACATCGCAGGGAACATCGAGGATCTGGATATTATTGACCGAGCCGATGAGGTCCGGCGAGGAGAACGTCCACACGATTTTCTTGTCACGGGTGACCTCCATGATTTGCGGCGTGGACCTGCCCTTCCACTGGTCGCCGGGAAACCAGCAGGTCAGCACGGTGTTTCCATTTGGCAACCGTTGAAGGCCCGACATCCAGTTCAGTTCGATCTCCGGAATGTCCCCGTTTTTTAGGCTCCAAACGGTTGCGCCGTTCGGATCGACTTCAATGGCTTGTTTGCCTGCACCGCATGCGATAAGGGTATTGCCATTCTCCAGCCGCACGGCCACGTAGGGTCCGCCGGGTGTGGGAAACTCCTTCACGACCGCGCCATCGGGATCGTATTCCCGAACCACACTTTCTCCTTCATGGGCGACGAGGTAATGGCCATTCTTGAGTTTGCGCACGAGCCTGAACTGGCGGCCTTTATCTTCGCAGGATGTTTTGAACACGACGGTCTTCACGACACGGCCTTGAGGATCGACTTCAACGATCCGGTTCAGGGGATTTTCACCGATGAGCGTGTTGCCATCGGGCAGGCGCTGGCACGCCGTAAGGTAGAGGTCCGATTTGTATTCGAACACGATCTCTTTGTTGGGAGTGACTTCTTTCACGCCGTTGGCGGTGAACAAGATGTTGCCGTTGGGCAGCACCCATATCTCGTGTACGTTTGCCGCGCTTGGGTATTCCCACTCGACGGTGCCATCGGCGGAGAACTTGCGCACCTTCGAGCCGCTTCCGTCAAAACCACCGTTCGAGTGATCGGTCACGATAAAGGAGTGGCGCGTTTCGCCTTCTATGAAGACTCTTGGAGAAAACGGCGGAACATCCGGCGCAATGCTGCTGGCGGATTCAAAGGTGGGCGCGGGACGGAAATCGGGGTAGGCTTTGTACTTCAGATGGCGACGGCCATAATAGGAGCCGTAATACTGCGCGTTCGAATCTATCCACGTCACGAGCGTGCAGAATTCCTCGCGTGACAACTGCTGATTCTTGTGTCCCCGCTTAAGCACATCGGCGAGCTTGCTTGCATGCGAACCCAGTGTGCGCGGCGGCACAGGCGCAATATTGCCTGTCTTCGGGTGATTCTCTCCTATGATCTTCACCAGTCCGCGCCCCAGGATGTTCTCATAGGAACGACTGAACAGGGCGGTCATCTCGCCCGATAGATCCAGCCCGGCTTTGGGTTCGGCGCCGGCGTGGCAACTGACACAGTGCTTGTCCAATATCGGTTGAACGTCCGTGGGGTAGTACAAAGGCCGTGGCGCTTTTTCGCCGGGTTGCGGTCCGGGCTGCGCCGGTGGGTGTTTCAACGCGAGCGGGTAACGGCTAGAGGGCGCCATCTCACGCTGTTCATGACAGCCAATGCAAGAGCGCGTCTCTCCGGGGCGTAGGTTCACATACGTGCGCATTCGCTGGACTTCCATGAAATTCTCGTCCAATGCCTGGAAGAACAGGTTCTTGTCCGAGGGCACGACGAAGTACGCCGAACCGTCTTCTTCGACCGGAACGATTCCATGCAACACTTTGAGGCCGAGATGTGTGTCCTTCGAGATAACGGCGTGCTGCTGATCGTAGACATCGCCATCATTCCAAAAACGCCGGGCCGACCACGGACGCGGCACTTGCTCCATGATCCGTAGATATTTGATCGTGCCGCGTTCGACGCCCGTGAGTCCTTGGTAGACGTCGTTCATGAGGAGCGTGGCTTGGGGTCGGGCGTTTGGACTTACAAGCGTAGGCAACACCGGCGGAATTTTTCGAGGTTCCAAGAGCATGGGTTGCCAACAGGAGGTCTTGGTGTCGCGATAAATTTCGACGCGATTGCCAAACTTGTCGAGCAAATAGATGCCGTAGGCCGCGACATCGTTCCATGGCTTGTCGGGATTACAGGCGGCCAGGAAAAACTCTTCCGACAGCGGAAAGGCATCCATATACAGCGGCCCGTTGGCGTCCGCCACCCACTGGCCGTTCCGGTTGTGATTGAATCCCCATTCCTGGCGGACATCGACTTCCGGGGTGATATACGTCATCGGGCGACGCGTTCGGATGGGATAGTTGGTGTCAATGCGGATCACCGTGCCCACGCCGAGCGGCATGTGGGGCGCGCCGATGTACACGAAGGCATTGTTGCCGCCAGGGATTGCCCGGCCTTGGTTGCACGTGTCCGGAAAATCAATATCGTTGCCGAATATCTCGACCGAACCGCTCCCGTCGGGCCGGACCGCCCACAGACATTTTACGGACACGGCGCCTTTGTCCACGTATTCCCAACGCGTATAGAGAATGCGGCCGTCATTCGTGACGCTCGGAGCCGATTCGCTGACCGAACTGTTCGTCAGCTTCAGCATGTGTCCGCCGTCGGCATCCGCGCGGTAGAGCACCGCCGTCGAGAAATAGTCTGGACCATCGCAAAGAATGCCGTATTGGCAACGCGTCGAGACGAAACATATGCCGCCGTCCGGAAGGTAGCAGGGATGCATGTCGTCCGTGTAATGGAGATATTTTGCAGGCCGTCCGGCCCAGGAGGCAAACGTGGGTGCGTGACGATAGATACGGATACGTTGCTCTTCGTCCACGGGCGTGTGCGTAATCTGACGTTCGCCCCCATCGAGGTTGGCCTCGTAGATTCTGAATCCGACGTCTTCTGACGCCTTATAATCGAAGAGAACGCGTTTGGCGTCAAAGCTAAGGTCATATCGTCCGATGATGCCCTCTTTCCGGACGAGTTCCTTTACGACGCCATCGTCGAGCGACACGGCGCACAGAGCCGAGCCAAACTGTTCAAACCCGTCGATATAGTCCGTGTAGTAATGCGACGACTGGAACGTGTCGCGCCGGTTAAACAGGATGCTCTTGCCGGTCAGCAACGGATTGTTCAACACCAGCGCCTCGCGTTGCACCTGCAACATTTCCGCAGCAAGCGCATCCAGCGCGCCGGATGCGATATCCGTGGTTGCTGTTCCCGCGATCTTCTGCTCCGCACGGTCGAGACGGGCAAGGTAGGTGTCCGCACTTTGATACGCATAGGGAAACTGTTGACTCAAGAAAACGATGGCGTTGCGCGTGCTTTGAAGATTGATGCCCCCGAGTCTTTCGCGAACAAGCGCATCCCGCCGTCCCGCAAGATAGCGCGCGCGCGTCGCCGCCCGCGTTTCGCTGTCACCGGGGACTCTGGGATCGTGCCGAGTGTGTTGGCAATACCGTTCGATGAGCATGCCATAGTCGCCGGGAAGCCAATCCTTTTCCCAAATCCGATCCTCTTGTTCCCAGCCCATTTCCAAGCGGGAAGCGGGATCCGCAAAATCCTCTTCCGTCTGCTTCCACAATGCCGCACGCGCCCTCTTTCCTGCCTCAGACTGGGCAATAAGCGGATTGGACTTTCCCGCAAGAACGACCGCTCGACCGCATTTGCCGTCCTTATACTTGAGCGGTACCCCTGAGACAACGTTGTTCTCCGCCCCAGAGGAATCGGAGCCGTTGCCGTCAAAAGGCCAGTACGCGACCAGTCCTTTCTTGGATGCCTTGCCCGGCGACACGGCGCAACGTGCAACTTCCTTCGGCGAAAGCAGGCGGTGATAGACGCGAACTTCATCCAGGGCGCCAGTGAACGCATTGGGCACAGGGAAGTTGGCGGCAGCGTCACCGACCTTGAATATGCATTCCGGTGGATCAGGTTCCCCATGCAGACGGCCTTCCGCATCGGCTTGTCCGTCAACATACAGGTGCTGCTCGTGGCCGTTCCCCGTCAAGGCCACGTGATGCCATTGGCCATCATTTACCGGATGTGCGGACGTAATGCAGCCCACCCAGCCGATGTCGAAACACAGCTTCCCATCCCGTACGAACCACGCCTTGTATTGCGATTTCCAGGGGCCTTCCGCCGCTGTCTTGGCAATAATCGTGCCGCCCGCCGTGGTGCGAATCCATGCCGTCAGGGTAAAATCCGAGGCCCCCAGATCCGGCAGCACGAGGGTAGAGCCGACTTGTTCCTCGTGGCGATGCAAGGTTTCCCGCGCCGCGCGCAATGTCTCATGCCATGAAGTCTTCTTCTCGTAGAAGCGCTCATTGGAGACCGAACTGGCCAGCGACGCGAAAAAGATCACGGTGGCGGCAATTACACAACTAAAGTGGCTACAGGTCTTCATTTCAAGCTCCCTGATCCGGGCGGAAACGAACTTGGCACTTTCGTGCTCGTAATCGACATCGTAATCGTTCTCGTATTCGGATTCCATCCCACGGGCAGAAATTCGTTCACGTCATGGGTTCGATTGCGATTACGATTACGAGCACGAGGAAGTCTGCAATTGAGAAATTCCGACGCAATTATCGTCATCGGATGAAAATCTCTCGCCGCAGTCAACGTGACTTGCGCGCTGTTGCCGTGCTTAGCCAAGGCTCTGTGGAATGCCCCGGCACGAACCGGCTGATTCGAACACATGCGGAATTCGTAGAGGCAAAATGACAGAGGGAACGATATCGGAAGGCCCTGATTTCGGCCCAAGGTCGGGTTCTTGGGCTACCCGTTGCCCTTATGTATTGCTCCGCTTGTGGTCGCGTGTGTGACGTTCCTTACAAGAGCGGCGGCCGATCCCCGGATGTTGTCTCGCGGGAAGAGGCGGTACGGTAGAGGAGGGTTGGGTTGCGCTTTCCACAGTGCCGCTTTCTTCAAAAGAAGAACGTAGTTTTACATTTGAGCCGTGATTTTTTTGACGGTGAGGGGATATGGATATGACTGACAAACAAAACGGTTCGTGAAAAGATCTTGGCGATTTGGGCCGTAAATATGAGATGCTCTCGACAGGATGAAATCACAAGCACAGGAAGGACCATACCGTCATGCTGTCAAAGCAAGCCATCATGGAACGCGCTCACGAACTCGACTTTGAGGATGTAGGCTTCACGAGCGCCGAACCGTTTACTTCTCAAGACAAAATTTTACAGTCGCACTCAGAAGCCTATGCTTGGTTGAAAGACATTGGCGTTGACTTGTTTACGGGGACCGATCCGAAGAGTATCCTCCCTAACGCGTGCTCGATTATCGTGCTCATCGAATGTTATTTCCGCGAGGCCTTTCCCGCATCGCTCGAAGGAAAGTTCGGACGATGCTATCTTGATGATGATCGCATCACACGGGACGGGCTTACCCGCCGCCTCAAGGCATTCCGCTCGTTTCTTCGCGAGGATGGGATTGAGTCGGCTGTGCCCTTCAACCTGCCCCACCGGCTCGCAGCAGCCCGTGCGGGATTGGGCGACTTCGGGAAGAACTGTCTCTTCTACTCAAACAAGGCGGCGCGTGGGAGTTCCTGGGTCGTGCCCCTCGCCGTGGTTGTGGATCGAGACTTTTCTCCGGATGAACCAACCGTCGGTGTGGGGTGTCCCGACTGGTGCCGCAACGCCTGCATCGCGGCATGCCCAACCGGAGCGCTTGAAAGCCCCCGGCGGATCGAACCCCGGAAATGCATCTCTTTTCTGACCTATCACGGCCAGGGCTTGACCCCGCTCGAACTGCGTGAACCGATGGGCGTCTGGCTCTACGGGTGCGATCGTTGTCAGGAAGTGTGCCCACGCAACCAGGCTTGGCTCGCTCAAGAACTGCCCATGAACGCCAAAGTGGCCGCGCGCGCACCCGATTTCGAGTTATCGCGCTTACTCCACATGGACGCGGCGCACTACGAAACCCGCGTCTGGCCCCATATGTTCTACATGGCTTTTACGGATCGCTGGCGGTGGCAGATGAACGCCGCTCGAGCCATGGGCAACACCCGGGATCAACGCTACGTGCCCGACCTGATCCGTGCTTTGCGCGAGAACGAAGACGAACGCGTCCGCGCCATGGCGGCCTGGGCTTTGGGGCGCCTCGGGGGATCCGACGCGTACGCAGCGCTCAAAACCGCCGCGAATGACAGCGCCGAGATCGTCCGCAACGAAATCGCACGTACACTGACGGGCTTCCCGATGCCCGTACAAGATCGTCAGCAGTAGGGGTGTATAACCGCGAACCTAAAAGCTGGATTTTCCTTTGTCTAAAGTCGCTGTTGGACGCGTCAGACGTAATACCGCCAAACAGAGTTGAGAGGAATCGCAATCGATGGAGTCCACATCCGCTGCCCAGGAGTCTTGTGGTCCTGACTTGAAAATCAATAGGCTCCCCTTGTGGGTTCATGGCGTGGCATGGGGGACGTTCGCCGCGCTGACGCTTCTCCTCGTCGTGGTGTTCTTGACGTATCGAGACGTAAACGTTTGGGAAAGTTGGCGTGCGGGCAAAGGGCTTAGAAACTCCAGCTACACAGAGGCGATTTATGAGCACAGCGTGTTCCGTACCCGCGCCAACACCTGGTCCAACCTCGCCTACGTGTTCGTTGGGCTATACACCATTGCTATCGCCGTATACGACCGGCGCCGGATGTGGCCCAAAGGGTCCGGCTATATTGCACAGACGCCCGTCATGACCGGCCTGTTCGGTGCGGCATGCTGTTACCTTGGCTTTGCAAGCGGCCTAATGCACGCCTCCTTGACCCGCTGGGGACAGCAACTCGATGTGGCTTCCATGTACGCCCCGATTCTTGCGCTGATCGCGATCGGCATCGGAGCGCTGTGCCCGCGAGTCCCGGTAGGCGGGCGCGTCGGCAGTCTCCCCACTTGGCCCGTACTCGCAGGACTTACCATAGTCATCGACACCTTGCTTTACGCGTATAAATGGTCCATGTCTTCGACGATCGTTCTTACTACGCTCATTCTGATTCTTCTTGCGGTGGGAGGTTTGCACGTAATGCGGCGGCCCAGAGGCTTGGCGGTGCGGTGGTGCGTCATTTCAATCGTTGCGCTTCTGGCGGCCGTGTTCTTCCGCCAGATCGACATCGCCGGCCGGTTCACAGGCCCCGACGCATGGCTCCAAGGCCATACGCTCTGGCACATCTTCACCGCAACGTCTCTGGGCATGGGCTACGTCTACTTCCGCTCGGAGAGAGGCGTTTAGTCAGACGGCGTTCAATCGAAGGTTTTCCGAATCTTGCAAGCAGCAATATGCTATATTCTTGCCAATGATGGCACGTGCACTTGACAGACGATCGTTTATCTGGAAGATCCGACGCGCGGCAACGTTGAACCATGAACCGTGGCATTGACATCTCGGTAGGAACTCCCTAAGGAGTGAAATAGATCATGACGCCCTTCAGTAGACGAAAATTTCTGGGAAGTGCGACTCGCGGAGCGCTAGGACTGGCAGGTTTGGGTCTTGCTGGTTTCCAGACGTTTGCAGCGGCAAGACCTCCGCAGGGACGACGACCGAATATCTTGTTCGCAATCGCTGACGATTGGGGTTGGCCGCATGCCTCGATTGCGGGAACCAAGGGCGTCACGACGCCTCATTTCGACCGCGTGGCAAAAGAGGGCGTCCTTTTCACGAATACATTCTGCGCCGCCCCGCAATGTTCTCCAAATCGCGCCGCCATACTGACTGGGCGTCCTATCTGGCAACTCGAAGAAGCGGGCACCCACAGCAGCCTCTTCCCAAACAAATTCAAGGTATACCCAGACCTGCTGGAAGGGGCAGGTTATCACATTGGCTTCACCGGCAAGGGATGGGACCCCGGAAATTGGCGGGGTGGCGGTTGGACCCGGAATCCCGCTGGCCCTGAATACAGTGACTGCAAGTTCGATTCCGTGCCTTGGACCGGAATCAGTCCGATTGATTATGCAGGCAACTTTGAGGCGTTTCTTGCAAAGCGCCCTGAAAGCGTGCCGTTCTGTTTTTGGTGCGGAGGCCACGAACCTCACCGCAAATATCAAGAAGGATCGGGGGGCAAATCGGGAAAGAAACTTGAAGACGCCCCCGTGCCCGCGTTCCTGCCGGATGACGCGGTTGTCCGCGGCGACATGCTCGACTATCTCGTCGAAGTGGAATGGTTTGACGCACAGCTTGGCAGGATGCTCCTGAAGTTGGAGGCGATGGGCGAACTGGAAAATACCATCGTCGTGGTGACAGGCGACAACGGGATGCCGTTTCCGCGCGCGAAGGCGAACCTGTACGAATACGGGGTGCGCGTGCCCTTGGCGATTCGCTGGGGTGAACGCGTCACACCCGGTCGCACCAGCGGCGACCTGATCGGTTTTGTGGATTTTGCGCCGACCTTTCTCGATGCGGCGGGTGTGACGCCGCCAGCGGAAATGACCGGCAAGAGTCTTTTGGCATCGCTTACCTCTGGAACTCCCGGTCCCAATGAATACGTCCTCTTTGGTCGCGAGCGCCATTCGCATGCCCGGTACGACAATGTCGGCTATCCAGGGCGCGCCATTCGAACCCGCGACCATCTCTATATCCGAAACTATAAACCAGACCGTTGGCCTGCAGGCGACCCAGAGGGTTATGCCGACATTGACGACGGACCGACCAAGAGCTTTCTGAACGAGAACAAGGACAAGTATCCAAAGCTGTTCGAGTTGGCGGTCGGAAAACGGCCTGAAGAGGAACTCTACGCGGTCGGAGGATCCATGGACTGCATCGAAAACCTGGCCGGCAAGTCAGAACACCGGGAGACCAAGGAGAAGTTGAGCGCAAAATTGGAGGCGGTTCTTTCTGACCAGAAGGATCCGCGGGTGCTCGGGACGGGCGATGTGTTCGACAGTTATCCGCGTTTCGGCGCGATGCGGCCCAAGCTGGGCGGTTTTGCAAAACAAGGCGTCTATAATCCGCACTATCAGGGAGCGAAGACGCCATGAAAGGAACAAGGGCAAGAATGATGACGAGGCTGGCGTCCATACTGTTGCTGCTGTGCGGCATTTCTTCTGCGGGCACGTCGGCGGCGCCGGGCGCCGCCTGCTCGGTGGATTACTTCACGGACAACGGATTCGCCAATCCGGTCTCCACGTTGCAGCATCCGTGCGCCGAGCACTACAAGGACGTGACCTACATTGCGTATCAGGGGCCTCATGAGGACCCCTACGTCTGCGCCTATGACCACGCCGCCCAGAAGTGGTCGGGGCCGGTGAAGGCGGGCGAGAACCCGATGGGCAAGACGCCGGACCCGGTGGACCCAAAGGAGCCGGACAATCATGGGCGGCCCGCGATGATTGTCGATGGCAATGGCTACATTCATCTGATCTTCGGCGGCCATGGCGGGAAATATACGCTAGGCAAGAACCTTCTCGGAACGCCGGGCAACGGCAGGCAGACGCACATAGTCTCCAAGAATCCCGAAGACATCTCCTCGTGGGAGGTCTTGGACAATGTCGATCCCTTCGGCACGTACAGCCAGTTTGTGAAGATGGACGACGGCGACATTTATCTGTTCTACCGGCACGGTTCGCACCGCAGCGACTGGGTCTATCAGAAATCCACGGACAACGGCAGGACGTTTGCGTCCCCGGTCTCTCTGCTGAAACACAAGGCGCAGGAAAGTGATCGAAACATACACGACGCTTGGTATGCGTGGTTTGACAAGGGGAAGGGCGACACGATCACCGCATCCTACGTGTACCATCCATGCAGGATCCTTGGGCATACCAAAGAGCGGTACAACGGCTACTTCATGAAAATGAACTGTGGGGATGACTCCTGGGAAAACGCCGCTGGAAAGGCGCTGGCGCTGCCCGTCACGAAGGAATCTGCGGACGAAAACACGCTGGTGTTTAACAGTGGAAGCGAGCGTTCCAATCACGGCACCTGCCACGTGGATGCGGACGGCAACCCGCACCTTATCTTCCGCATGGGGAAGGGGCAGGTGCGATATTCCCGCTGGCTGGGCAGCGCCTGGCAGGCCCCGGTCGTTGTTGCGGGCGATTCCAAGAGTCAGGACGGAGACATGGTCGTCGAATCTTCCAAGGTGGTCAGGATGCTGCTTTCAAGCGCGGGCGAGGTTTGCTGGTGGAAAACATCGGACGGCGGTCTGACATGGGCCAAGGGATCCTGCCTCATATCCGCGCCAAACGCCGGCTACGTCCCAACCGCCCTGGTGCGCAACGGAACACCCGATGGGTGGATGGTCGTCAGCGAACACAATAACGCACAGAATCACTTGTACAGGAAGTTGTTCCTGTTGGGCGATGGCGGCCCAGTGGGCCGGGCTGAAGAAGGGGCAAGCAACTTGGGCGACCGTCTGAAAGATCTGGAGGCGAACCCGCCAGCCCCCAAACCTGACAAAGTCGAGAAGAAGAAGCGCAACAAATCCGCAGGCGATGGCGATGAATAACCGCGATTTTTCTCGCGGCAGATTGGAGGCAATACAAGCCATGAAACGTGGAGCGGTGGTGTTTTGCGTGGCGGCCTTGGCCGTCATGACCGACTGGTCGCCCCAGGGGGAAACGCGCTGAACTATTCGGCGTCCGGGAGAAAGCGCCCCTGCCCATAGACGTTGCGTCCCGCCAAGGCAAACTACTGTACGAGTCCGCTTTGCATCCTCTTTTTACTCGGCGGCCCCGATTCCTCGGGCCAGTTTGATCCCGTCGCCAAAAGCAGCATCCTCGCATCGATCCGTGGCGCTGGCCAGCTTGCATGCGGGATCGAACAGCACGACAACAGGCAGCATGTCCAACCCGTTTACAACATCAAGGTTGAGTTGTATCCGCTGCTGGTCTTCTCCGGCAATAGAACCACCATCCGGCGCGAAAAATGCCAGGCCAGGCGCTTGCGCGACCAACAGCACGCCGACACCCCGTTCAGTGGATATTCACGAATCGACAACGCCAAGTCTTTGCCCGCTCCGGTGGCGCCGCGATAATTCCGAAGAGGTTCTTGTATTGCCCCCACACGGCGACACCATTTTTGATGGCCACAGCACCCGGCCACGCCTAGGCACTTGCAGTCGCAAAGCCCGTCATCGGATACACATCACTATCACGAATTTTCGCATGTTGAGTTCCTTTCGCCTAGACCTCAATATACTATCGGACAGCCTGGCAGAAACCAGGCAGCATTGGCCAATGGAACGACGTGTCTGCGATGCCGCTCTTTGAGCGTCGTCAGCATACCGAGAACTTGAAGCAAGCCCGCAGGGCGAAACGCATTGCGGACGACACAATCGGAGGTACAGGAATGACCGTATTTCAAACATGGAGCGCCTTGGGGACCGGCTTCTTTTTTGTGCTGCTCCTGTCATGCATAGCGGACAGCGCGCACGCGGCAGAAACTACTGATCCTTCCCTTCGGTGGAAATTGGAGGACGGCAGGTGGAGCGAGGAACGGGCAAACGCGTGGTACGCGCGGCAGGGTTGGCTGGCGGGGGCCAATTTTGTGCCCAGCACCGCCTCGAACCAACTGGAGATGTGGCAGGCGTCAACGTTTGATCCGGACACGATAGACCGGGAGCTGGGCTGGGCTGAAGGCGTCGGATTCAACGTCATGCGCGTGTTCTTGCACGATATGGCGTGGAAAGCTGACCCCTCGGGATTCGAACAGCGGGTCGACCGGTATCTTTCAATCGCGCACAAGCACGGCATCAAGACGCTGTTCGTCCTCTGCGACAGTTGCTGGGATCCGCGGCCGAAGCTGGGCACCCAGGAAGAGCCTGTTCCGGGTTTGCACAACTCGCGTTGGGTGCAGTCGCCGCATATCGACATCCAGAAGTCCCCCGCGCGGTATGAGGAAGTGAAGGTATACGTGGCGGCCGTTTTGACGCGCTTCAAGAACGACGGGCGAGTACTGGGCTGGGATCTCCTGAATGAACCAGGAAATTTCTCGCGAGATTACGATGAAGGTTGGAAGGAAAGCGACAAACAGGCGGCGCACCTTGTCCTGCTGGGCAAGCTGTTCGATTGGGCGCGCGAGGCAAATCCATCGCAGCCGCTGACGGCTGGGCTATGGGTCGCGGTGGGACAACGCGTCGAGCATGTTTCACCGCTCGACAAGCTCATGCTCGAACGCTCCGACATCGTCTCCTTCCACACCTATGACACGCTTCCCGTGGCGCGGCAGGCCGTCAAGTGGCTGAAGAACGCGGGGCGGCCCATTCTCTGCACCGAATACATGTCGCGCGGTTCCGGCAGCACGTTCGAGGCCATCATGCCCCACTTCAAGGAGGAGAACGTCGGGGCCATCAATTGGGGCTTGGTCAGCGGCCGTTCACAGACCATTTATCCGTGGAGTTCATGGAAAAAGCGCTGCACGGAAGAGCCGAATCCATGGTTCCA
>CAIYET010001016.1 GCA_903925285.1 Candidatus Hydrogenedentota bacterium
AGAAAACGAAGACCGAAAAACTACCAGCTTCTCACCAAACACCGGCATGAGTTCAAAGAAATCCAGCATCGCAACAGGTACGCCAAAACGCCTTAAATTAGTGCCATTCTATGGTGTCCCCAGGAATTTGCCGCCTTGAGTTCGCGGTGTGCGGCGCTTACACTGTAGCCGAAGTGTGGAAGTTGCTGGGATCGGTTGACACTTGCGGAAAGCGGAGAAAAGATGAAGAAAACGACCGGGAAGCGGGGAGACTGCGGCCACACCAGTAAATCAGCAGATGCTCGGATTGCATGTAGAAGCAGGCAAGAAACAGCCACTGTGAAAGTGGCGCCAAGAGCTAGCCTGCGACATGTTTTAGCACCACAAAGGCGACGGAAGAACCTCGATGCGGATACAAAGAAGAGCTCGCTACTCAAAATCTATCTCGGCGGGCCAATGTTTTCAGCTGCTGATATCGAGTACAATCTGAAGCTCGCGAAGAAAATCAGGAAAGAAGGCTTTGAGGTATACTGCCCGAACGAGAACATGAGCATCAACGACAAGAACAGAACAGACATTACTGCCGAAAGAATCTACCTAGCTGATATGCTGGAAATCGAGAGATCCAATGTCTTCCTGTGTCAGGTCTTCGAGGACGCAGGTACAATGTGGGAGTCCGGTTACATGGACTGTCTCTCACGAAAGGTTGACCCCGATAAATACTACGGTTGCATCGGATTAGCTACGGACATCCGCTTACAAACACCGCCGAATCCGAAACAACCTGGAGTAGATAATCAGACGTTTTACTTGAACCAGTTTGCAGTGGGTGGATTAAAACTATCACTTGGTATATACAGCAATGAGACAGACCTCATTGAGCGTCTGTGTCGGCTAAGGGACGAGCATCATGCGAAGTAGCCAAATGCACGTTTCCATTTCCGGAGGCATTGCGGTCGGCAAGACAACTCTGGCAGCAAGACTCTCGGATGCCATGGCGGATACCCAGTGCTTTATTGAGCAACCTGAACGTAATTGCTATCTTGCTGATTTCTACGAAGACATGAATAAATGGGCTTTCCACAGCCGCATTGGGATGTTGGCACTCTTTTTGAGTCGCTATGAGCGACTTGACCCTTGCAAGAACGTTGTTCTGATGGATCGCAGCGTCCACGAACTCATTACCTTCGCCAGACTGCATTTTGATGCCGGCAACCTCTCCAGTCAAGATTTCAGTATATATAGATCTATTTACAGAGGAATCGTGACACTCGCGCCGCCTCTTAGAGTGGTAGTATACCTTCAATGTTCCCCTCAGGTTGCTTTGGCAAGAATCCATTCACGCGAACGCCCTTTTGAGGCGAAGGTAACAGAGGCATACTTGTCGGAAATCAGGAGATATTATGAGGAATGGCTGTCCTCGCTGCCTCATTCGACGCAGGTCCTTCGTTATGATAGCGATGACGGTCTTCCTGTCGAGAAGGTTCAAAATGATCTGATGCATGTTCTCTCCTCGGTAAGCCCTCAGGAAGAAACCTGATGTGGCTACCGCCTCGAAAAAGCGTCTTCCTCGATTTCGTTAGCACTGAGAACAATGCCATCTACGGAACCTATGCCAACTATCAACCCCAAAAACATGTTCAATGTCTAAAGGAGTCATTAAACGTGGCCGTGCTGCTGTGCGGTGACTACTGTATCCTTCCGCCATTTTTTCCACTTCAATGTTCAATGGTTCGCGAAGCCTTGCGTGCTAAGAGCGAATTCTTCTCCGAAGGGCTTATCCGTTTACCTTTGCGCGAAGCAGAACTGGGCGACTTTGTTGACAAGAAACGCCAGGAATACGATGCCGTTCGGGTTCGTTACTCCGGACTTTACCGTGCAGCGGGTGAGACATTCTTGCGGCAGCACAGTTCGGCCGTAATCCGCCGGTCTGCAAGATTGGGTCAAAACATAGCCGCCAATTGGGAAGCTGGGCCTGACGAATCACCTGCCTGGAAACCTCTCACGAATGCCCTGTCGGCCCAGAACATAGAGATCTTGAGAAGAATTCCAAGCCAATTAAAGGAGGAGGGCAAATCCGTCACATTGGCGGCAATGCAGGAGCAGATACCAAGTCTCGTTTACTCAGTGGCCGATGACGTTCAGATCGCGCTTCAGCACGATTACACAGGGATCTACCTTGTTGAGTACGACGCCTCAATCATCACCAGGATTCCCCCAAAGACAACTGACCTTTACCTTCAAGCTGTGAATCTCTCGTACGATTACTTGTGCTTCCGCAAGGTTCTCTCAACATTAGGCCTTTGGCGCTTTGTGCCTGCGGCAAGTGCTCCAATGACCATTGCGTTACGCTCCCGGTACGGCTACAAAGCCTTCATTCATTGCCTTGAGCAGGCATGCCTGTCGTTTCAACATACGGATCGGATCGTGCGTTTTTTTGGCGCAATAGCCTTCTATCTCAGAAATGGACTCTTAAAGGTCATTCGTGACATAGACGCTGGCAATGGCAGCGGAAAATACTGCCAAGAGCTTGCGCCGCACGACGTGAATCTGATAGAAGAGTACTTGGTGGCCGTGGTGGATGCTGCGCGAGAAGTTGGTGAGACATGGGCCGCACGAGAAAACGTTTTCCAGAGCAGCACAGTCTTTAACATTGGAGGAGGTACGAATATGCCGAAGGTCTTTATTGTTCACGGTCATGACACGTCAGTGAAGAATGAAATAGAGATCTTCCTCAGACGCAATAACCTGGATACCATCGTCATGTCGCAGGGAGCTATGATGGGCCGGACACTACCTGAAAAGTTCGAAAGTATGGCAAAAGGGTGTGATTATGCAGTCATCATCGCGACACCAGATGACCAGTTCCTCTGCCCGAAGACAAACGTTCCTGCCAGCCGCTTTCGCCAAAATGTGGTCTTGGAGATTGGATACTTTTGGGGGTGTCTCGGGCGCGAGGGAAAGTTCTCAATCCTTGTTAAGGGAGATCCGTTTCTGGAACTTCCGTCAGATCTCCAAGGCCTCGGGTATATTGAGATAACTGACGACCTTGGCGAGACAAAACTGCGGCTCCTAGAGGAGCTCAGAAACGCGGGTGTTTTATAACGCTCGAAAGAAGGGGCAGACGCGTCGCTATGCCCGAAATGAAAGAGAAGATGGCCGTTTTTGTTCAATTCCTCGGGCTTATTGGATCGGGTAAGTCGTTCCTTGCAGATGAGCTTGCACGCTCCACCAATGGGTGTCGCGTGGCGTTTGGGGGAGAGGTATACAGACTTGCGGAACAAGTTCTCGGTAGACAAGTAGATAAGAGTCGGCAAGATGACAGGGAGTTGCTCAAGCTGATTGGCACCGCCTGGGGCAGAGAATGTTCATCAGATCTGCCGCCGGACATCTTGGCCAAGTTGGAGGCAAGCAGGCCGAATGAGTGGGGTGATAAGGATATCTGGGTCCGTCTAT
>CAIYET010001017.1 GCA_903925285.1 Candidatus Hydrogenedentota bacterium
CAACTGGACCTACACCGACGAACAGCGCGCCAAGGAAGAATTCGCCGCCAAGAATCCCAGCAAGTGGAATCCCTATGGTGCGCTACCGCAAATGCGCCTGCTCACGTATCAGATGCCGGACGAGCTGCTGGCGATCGCGAGCGCCGGGGAGTTCGACGAGTTCGACCTGAATGAGTTCTTCGATGCCTCGGGCACGGGCAAGAGTGCGAAATTCGCCCACAAGAACGATGTACAGAAATGGCTGGACATTATCCGGGGTTCCTACGCTCCGCGGGCGGTTGAAAGTTTGAAGACCGGAACGCGACCACCGTTTCCCTACTCCGACGTTCGCTTGCTGCCGTACCTTCAGCACGCGTTCTGGTTTTTGCCGAACGTTGCAGCCTGCTACGCAATGGCGAACCTGTTGGCCGAAAAGCACAACACGTTCTGGCACGACTATGAAATCGTCGTCGCCGCGGGCACATCGGCGGGTATCGGGCTGGAGGCCTTGCCGCCCGTCCGTGCCGCGATCGGCAGCGGATTTGAGACGAAGACAATAACCCTGTCCTGCGGCAAACTCACCACCGGCGTGACTGTGCCGCAGTGGTCATCGATCCTAATGCTTCGCAATCTCAAGTCGCCCGAGACCTACTTTCAGGCCGCATTTCGTGTGCAATCGCCGTGGTCCATCAAAAACCCGAACGGCGACAATCCCAACGAGGATGAAATCCTCAAACCAGCTTGTTTCGTTTTCGATTTCGCGCCGACTAGGGCGTTGCGGCAACTATCTGAATACGGCATCGGTCTTTCGCCCAACGAATCGAACCCGGAGAACGCCGTCAAGGACCTCGTGTCGTTCCTGCCCGTGCTGGCCTATGACGGCTCAAACATGACCCAGATTGATGCAGGCGGCATCCTCGATATCGCAATGTCGGGCACGTCGGCCACGCTCTTGGCCCGCAAATGGGAATCCACGCTGCTGGTTAATGTGGATAACGATACCCTGCGGCGCATCCTGGCCAATGAAGAGGCGTTGGCGGCCTTGGATCGCATCGAAGGTTGGCGTGCGCTTGGCGATAACGTCATCGAGACTATCATCAACCAGAGCGAGAAGGTCAAAGGCCTCAAGAACAAAGCCAAGGAAGGCGACCTGACGGAAAAGGAAAAGAAGCAACTGACCGAAGAGGAAAAAGAGTACAAGTCCAAGCGCAAGCTCGTTCAGGAGAAACTCATAAAGTTCGCCACACGCATTCCGGCGTTCATGTACCTGACCGATTTCCGCGAAAACACGCTGCAAGATGTCATCACTAAGCTCGAGCCGGATCTGTTCCTGACCGTCACGGGCCTGACCGTGAAAGACTTCTACCTGCTCGTACGGTTGAAAGTGTTCAACACCGAGCAGATGAATCAGGCTGTCTTCGCTTTCCGCCGGTACGAGGACGCTTCACTTCGCTATTCAGGTATCGAGAGCCACGAAGGCCTCACCCGCTACGGGCTTTACGACACCGTGGTGGCGAAGGATTAACGGGTAACGAGCGGGACGTTGGATGCACGAGTGGCACACGACCATGGCGACCACGGCTTTCGAGGAAGGACATCGCGTGCTCTACCACTGGCAGCCGTTTAACAAGAAGCGCCTTGCCAGAACACTCAAGGACCTTGTGATTTACTGTTCCAGCCCCGGTGACTTCAATGATCCTTGGGACTGCAAACCGTTCTTTAACACTGAAATCTTGGCCGACCCCGAGGAGAACGAGAAGCACGTGGCTTGGGCCGTTGACATCTGCCGTCGTCGCAGAAAAATGTCTGAACCGGACATCGAGGCCATGAAGGAAGCGCTCAGGATCGACCCGGCACGCGCGGCTGCGTTCGTGATGGGAATCTCAGAATCCTCGGTGGAAACGATTCTCCGGAGATATCGTGTTTACTGTCTAGGACCGGATGTGGGAAATCTTCTCATGTGGGCCCATTATTCCGACAGCCACAAGGGGATTTGTCTGGAGTTCAGCCTGCGAAACGATGTCATGTGCGCCGCGTTGCCGTGCGAGTATTTGGACGAGTTTCCGGTCATGAAACTACACAGCCGCGAGGATGCGGACGCACTTCGTATTCTTCTCGCCAAGGCCGAACCTTGGCGTTACGAAAGAGAATGCAGGATCGTCGCCCAAGAGCGAAAGCACGCCATCGACACAGGCACGTTGATGACCGACGATGGTTATCTGAAACTTCCGAAGGGCGCTCTGGTGTCCGTGATTGTCGGATGCAATGGCGACTTCAAGAAGGTGGAAAGCCTGGTTCGGACTCTTGCCCCGGATGTGAAAGTGAAGCGCGCGATTCGGGTTCCCAATCGCTACGCCCTGAAGATCGAAGAGTAGCCTTACCCCAAAAGGGAAAGGGCTAGGCGTGAAGACAATACAATGGGAGTGTGCACAATGAGTGGAATGACAACTGTCGACCAAGACAAGATTTCTGCACTACGCAGTGAGGCCGAGCGACTGGAAGAAGACGCCCTCTATTCAAGCAAGGGGCATTTTAACGCCGAAGATACATGGGTGCGGCGCAACTATTGGTTGGGTGTTCCGGCAACCGTTCTCGGAGCAGTCGCCGGAGCGACTCTGATCAAGAGCCAACCTGAGTGGGCGACAGCTTTCACACTTCTGGCTTCGTTGCTCACAGGGTTGATGACTTTTCTAAAACCAAACGAGCACGCTGCGATGCACCGGGCCGCCGCTGGTCAGTTCCTTACCCTTCGTAACGAGGCACGATTTTTCCGGGAGATCGAACTGCTTCAGTTAGATCGACTGGACGAGCTTCCCGAAAAGCTGAAATCACTTTCGGCGGCGCGCAACGAGTTAAACCTGAAGAGCCCGAGTATTCCGCGCAGAGCATTTGTTACCGCTCGAAAAGGGATCGAAGAAGGTGAGGCGACCCACAAAGTGGACAAAGGGGACTGAAAGGATGTCGGTACTGAGCTTTCTCACGAACACGGCCAGCAATGCCGTGCTCTCTTCAACGGAGCAGTCATCGATTGGCACCTCGATCACAACGCTTCAATCTCGGATGGCGTCGTACTTTAACACCGGCACAATCTCAC
>CAIYET010001018.1 GCA_903925285.1 Candidatus Hydrogenedentota bacterium
AATCATTTGTGCCCGTGGGTTGTCACCCACGGATACAAAACCGACATCCATCGACCCTGGAAGGGTCGTACGGTGTCCATATCATCGTTAATAAAGGTCGACATCGTGCTCCTTGTGCGACCCTTCCAGGGTCGGTGGTTAAGCATTTGTGCCCGTGGGTTGTCACCCATGGCTATTCATGTTCCTCCCCTTCGGGGAAATGCAGTTGAGGCGACAACTTTCCCAAAGAGTGGAAGCTCTCTTATAAAGTACGCTAAATTCGAAAGAGCCTCATTTTCAATACCTTGCCTGCGATGGAAACACCTGGAACAGCGGGCGGATGAAACCGTAATAGAAGCGCTCCGAACCGGCGTAGATCGAGTAGCCGACGAGGTAGGCGCCGAGGACGTCGATGGTATAGTGATTGTGCGACAGCAGAACGCATATCGCCATCGTGATCGAGCCGGCGAGCATGACCAATTTGAGGCGCGGGGTTTCGAAGAAGAGATAGAACAGAAACGGGACGCACGTGTGCCCGGAGAAGATGAATTCGTTTTTGAACGTATACGTCCCCATGAGGCGCGAGAAGAGATAATCGAGTTTGCTCATATCGACCATCTCGATGGGCGGGCCGATGGGCGAGAGGAACACGAACGCCGTGCGGATGAACATATACACGCTGAGCATGAACAGTAGAAACGGTATTCGGCGCGGGTAGTAGGCAATCGCCGCGCCGGCCGCAAACAGATGCAACGCGAACCATCCCCAGGACAGCACGGGCAACACGTTGATCGCCGGGATGCGTTTCAAGAGCCAGTCGCTGCCCGTTGGCAACGGGCGTTGGTCTGCGTACCAACCCAGTTGCGTGTACGAGAAATAGGACATCACGAACAGCGCCAGCAGGCCCGATAGGGTGATGATCCACCAACGGTAGTGGACGCCGTGCCATTCGTCGCGGATCTGATGAATCTCGGCCAGCGTGCCGCCGATGAGCTTTTGTCGGAGTTGTTTGATCTCATGCGGGGAACGCTGCCCCATTTTGAATTTTCGGCGCTTGCTCATGGATACGTCGTTCAACCTTTTCGCGTCACGATGGGTGGCGGACCGCTTTCAAACCTTCGAACCATAGAATACTCGCGGCTCCGGCTGCAAGCGCGATCGCGAGATCGACGGGGTGGAGCGTGGTGAAATGAAAGAGGTTGCGCAGAAATGGCGTGTAGAGCACAAGCCCCAAAAATAGCGGCGCTCCAATGAGCATGCCCCACAGGGCATTATTGCGCAACTTGAACATGGAGAAAATGGTGCGCGACCACGAACGGTTAGTGAGAATAAGCCCAAGATTGGCGACGATGAGGGTCGTGAATGTCAGCGTACGTGCATCTTCGGCGCTTTGGCCGCGATAGAAGCGCGCCGTGGCAAACACCGCTAGTACGATGACCAACACGCTGACGCCCTGTACAAGCCCCAGAATGATGCTCGAACGTCCGAACAGTCGCGCCGTGGTACTGCGGGGCGGGCGTTGCATGACATCGGCCTCTTCGGATTCCGCCTCGAAAACGATGGAACATGCCGGGTCGATGATCAGTTCAAGGAACACGATGTGGACCGGAAAGAGGATAAGGTCCTTCCACCCGAACAGCACAGGGAGCAGCGATAACCCGGCGATAGGCACATGGACTGCAAGAATGTATACCATCGCCTTCTTCAGATTGTCGAAAATGCGGCGGCCGAGCCGTACCGCTTGGACGATCGACGAGAAATCGTCGTCGAGTAAGACCAATCCCGCCGCCTCGCGCGCGACGTCCGTACCGCGTCCGCCCATCGCGATGCCGATATGCGCCGCCTTCAGCGCCGGCGCGTCGTTGACGCCGTCGCCGGTCATCGCGACGATCTCGCCATTGGCCTTGAGCGCGTTGACGAGCCGGAGCTTCTGTTCCGGTACGACGCGCGCGAACAGATTGACCGTCCGCACACGTTCCCGCAACGCCGCGTCGTCCATCGAATCCAGTTCCGGCCCGGTGATGCATTCATCGGCGGGGCGGAGGCCGATTTGGCGCGCGATGCACCGCGCGGTCTCCGGATAGTCGCCCGTAATCATGACGACACGGATTCCCGCCGTATAACATTCCGCGACCGCGCCGGGCACGGTTGGACGCGTCGGGTCGTCGAAACCGATCACGCCAAGATACTCGAACTCGAATTCGTGCTGTTCTTCGGGCATCGCCGCACGCCGGAAATGCGCCTTCGCGACCCCCAGCACGCGCATGCCGTCGCGCGCAAGAGCACCAACGTCCGCATCGAGCCGCGCCATCTGGACCGCGTCGAAATGGCAAAGATCGGCGATGGCTTCCGGCGCGCCCTTCGCGGCGGTCACGTAATCGTCGCTGTCGGGCGAATGCCACACATGCGACATGGCCAGCAATTGCCGAGAGAGTGGATACTCCTGTTCGAGCGACCAGTTATGATGCAGGTGTTCCGTGTCGTGCAGATAACGCTCGCCCAATTGATTGAAGGCCTTTTCCATCGGATCGAACGGGTCGATCTGGCAGGCAAGAATGCTATATTCGACGATTTCGTGAAACGCTTCCGGCAGCGATTCCTTGGAGGCGTAGTCGACCGTATAGCTTTCGTGCTCGTGCGAGCTATCGTAATCGAACCGCGATATGGTCCGCACGGTCATGCGATTTTCCGTCAACGTCCCCGTCTTGTCGACGCAAAGAACCGTCGCGGCGCCAAGAGTCTCGATGACGGGGACACGCCGCGTCAGGACGTGTTTGTGCGAGATGCGCCATGCGCCCAAGGCCAGGAAAATCGTCAACACGACCGGGAATTCCTCGGGCATGATGGCCATGGCGAGCGTGATCCCGGCCAGAAATCCTTGTGTCCAGTTCTCGCGTGTCATACCGTAGACCACGACCACGGTTATGCACAGTCCCAAGCCCAGGATGGCCACGTTGCGGACCAGTCGGTCGATCTCGATGGACAGACGCGTCTTCTCGACTTCAACGGATTGCAGCGCCTTGCCAATCTTGCCCAATTCTGTACGGAAGCCCGTCGCGCGGACTTCTGCGAATCCTTTGCCCTGCACGACCATGGTTCCCGAGTAGATGCCCGATTGATCGTCGCCGCCCGGTTTTGCAAGCGCCTCGCCACGTTGCGGAACCTTCCGCACGGCGACCGACTCGCCCGTCAACAGCGATTCGTCCACCGACATGTAGCTGCACGAGAGAATAACGGCGTCCGCAGGCACGCGGTCGCCCTCGGCCAGCACTAGTATGTCACCGCGAACCACCTCGCGGCCCGCGATGCGTTTCTCGACGCCGTCGCGAATAACCAGCGCGCGTGGGCTGGACAAGTCCCGAAGTGCTTCAAGGGCGCGCTCCGTCTTGCGTTCCTGATACAGCGTGATGCCGATAATCACGAACACGAACCCCAGCAGCATGAGCGCTTCCTGGACGTCGCCCAACACGAGGTAGAGCGCGCCGCACGCCACCAGCAGCAGAAACATCGGTTCGCGTACCACCGCAAAGGCGATAGCCATGAGGCCGCGCGGTTTCGACGAGGGCAACTCGTTGGGTCCGTCTTCTTTCAGACGCCGCTGGGCTTCCCGTTCGGTCAGCCCCTGCGGCAGTGGCACAAATTCATTCCGCGTAGATTTCACTTGCTTGCTCCGTTACTGGTTCAAGTTCCTTTACATGTGCCGTTAGACGGGATGGGGAGACCAACGCCTCCCCGCCCCGCAGTTAGTCTAGCACAATCGCGACAGGCAATTATCATGCGCTAAACACGACGCCTGGCCGCCAATCAGTCGAAAATGTCGAACAGACGGGCAAGCCCGCGCTTCCTACCTTGTCGGCCGCCTTCCTGGCCGCCACGGTCGTCGTCGTCGCTGTCGTATTTCCCTTGTCCACGGCCATCGCGGCTGCGATAGTCGCGATCATCGGAATCATAGTCGCGTCGCCGGGCGCCAGCCATCGCCGGTTCGGCGCGCCCTTCGATCACATTCAGAATTCGCTCCAAGTCCGCCGCCTCCAACCATGCCCCTTTGCAGGTAGGACAGGTTTCGAGCAGCATACCCACTCGTTCGATTTGACGGGTGCCGACATTGCAGTGAGGACATTGCATAATTCATTCGCTCCTTTTATCGTGCTGGCAAGCACGACTCTTGGTCTATACAAGGCATGCGCGCTCCGCTTGTGATTCACGGGCAAGGCGTCATGCCACCTTTTTATACTGGGGGGTTGTGATGGTCGTCGCGTGGAAGCGTCGATCAGATCAGGAGCACGACATTGCGCAAGCAAACGGGGAGAGAAGCGGTAACGCAAGAAGATGCACGCATTCGTACATCAATGGAAGCGCGGTTCGAGGTGGTTGCACTCGCCAAAAGACAAGGCCTTACGCCGAGTCGACTCGGGCGGATTCTGTTCGTACTGGCCGCCGTCGACGACATCTCGGCACAGACCTCGCGCGACGTTTCTTCCTCGCCTGAGCGGAGAGGCCGGGGCATCTCCGCGCCCAAATGGCGATACTCAGCCAACTTGTGCACCAACCACCCATCCCCAAACGTGGCCGCAACCAGCATAAGGGAAGCGATTATCGTCCTAAAGGGCGCTCTGTTCATCGCATTCTCTACCTCGGCAAAATACTAGCCCATCCGCCGACGCGAGTCAAGCCATCCGTCGCGTCATTTTCCATCGAGCGCAATCGTGGCAGTCACGGGGAAGTGGTCGGAGGGATAACGGCCGTCCTTGTTGAAAGTAACGGTCTCGCATCGCTGCACCGCGCCGGTGTTGCTCGCGAGAATCCAGTCGATGCGCTCCTGCTTGGCCTCGCGCGGCGCTTTGAACTGGCTGATCGTTATATCGGGTCCGACACGCTCGGACGCCGCCAGCCAAGTGTCCTTGAAGCCGCCGTCGATGAAGGTCTTCCATGCCACAGATTTTTCCGCGGACGCGTTGAAGTCGCCGGTGACGATGACGGGCATTTCCTCAGGCAACGCGTGAGCACGCTGGACGAGCAGCTTGGCCGAGTTCATACGGGCCTCTTCGCTTACGTGATCGAAATGCGTGTTGAACATTTGGAATACCGTACCGGCCTTCACGTGCCGGAAACGCGCCCACGTTACCATGCGCGTGCAATTCGTATTCCACGAGCGCGAGCCATGAACCTCCGGTGTCTCCGACAACCAGAAATGGCCCGATTCCTCGACGGTCAACACGTCCTTGCGGTAGAACAATGCAGCCATTTCGCCTTTGCCGCCGACATCGCGTCCAACACCGATCCAGGCATATTCCGGCAACGCCTCGGCGAGGTATTTTGCCTGGAAATCCAGGCATTCCTGCGTACCCAAGACGTCGGGGTTCATGTGCCGGATGGTCTCGACCATCAGTTCCTTGCGCTTCGGCCATGCGTTCTCGCCGTCCAACGCCAAACCGTAGCGCAGGTTGAACGACGCCACAGTCAGAGGCGTCGAAACACCGCCCATTCCACACACCAGACATCCAAGTAATAAACCCACAAGTCACCTCCATCCACTTAATTAGTAATTAGGAATTAGGAATTAGGAATTGACATGCGCCACTCGACATTCCTAATTCCTAATTCCTAATTCCTAATTCCTAATTCCTAATTCCTAATTACGTAAGACTTTAGCCGTTTGGCGTGGTATTTGGCGGTAAAGATGGCATTTGGCCAGTTCGTAGGTAGTCGGTAATGGCGTCGTGAACCATCTTGACGGGATTGTGACCGCGCTTCTTCAAGGTGAAGAAGACGCTCATGAGA
>CAIYET010001019.1 GCA_903925285.1 Candidatus Hydrogenedentota bacterium
ACAGACAAAGTCAAGGCCTTTTCCATGGGCGGCGTGGACTATGTGACCAAACCGTTCCGCTTCGAAGAAGTTCTCTCGCGCATCGAGACCCACCTCACACTCGCGCGTCAAAAGAAAGAATTACAGCAATCGTATGACAAAATTAGAGACTTGGAGGCACTGCGCGACAATTTGATGCACATGATCATTCACGACATGCGTTCGCCGTTACAAAGCGTCTTGACGTCCTGCGAAATGTTGACGGAGACGCAACTCGACCCATCACAACTCGATCTAAGTGAAATGGCCATGAATGGCGTATCGGACTTGATTCATATGGTGAATTCACTGCTGGACATCTCACGGCTGGAAGCCCGGCAAATGCCCTTGAACCCGATCTCGTGGGATCTCTTTGAAATCGCTCAAGCCGCTGTGACTTCTGTGGCTCCGCTGGCGCAGGCAGGTAATCTGAACGTTCGCATCGAGGGCCACTCCGCCGAAAATGCCGTGGACCGCGACATCATCCATCGCGTCTTCGTCAACCTGCTTGGAAACGCCATCAAGTTTTCTCCCGACGGTGCGACTATCACCATACGGCTTTCCGCCACGGAAGCAGCCACACGTGCCGAAGTCAGCAATCAAGGCCGAGGTATTCCGTCCGAGTATCATCAGAAAATCTTCGACAAATTCAGCCAAGTCGACCTTCGCAAGCAAGGCCAAAAACACTCGTCAGGCTTGGGACTCACCTTCTGCAAACTCGCCGTCGAAGCCCATGGAGGGCGCATCGGGATCGAAAGCGAAGTTGGAAAAAATTGCACGTTCTGGTTCGAACTGCCGCGGAAATGATTGCGCAGGACGCCGCGCAAGAACATCCTGCTCATGGGCAACCCCGCGCAGCTCGGACACGCCGACAGGCCGTTGCGGTTTTGGCGTTCCAGTACCTTCGCGGATGCGGCGAAAGAAGCGCGTTAGGATCGTGCCGCATTCTTCGGCCATCAGGCCGGGGAATACGGTGGGGTGGTGGTTGAATCGCTTGTCTTCGAGAAGGTTCATGAGCGTGCCGCATGCGCCGGCCTTCGGGTCGTGGGCGCCGAAATGGACCTCGGCGATTCTTGCGAGAATGATGGCGCCGGCGCACATGGGACATGGTTCGAGCGTCACGTACAGCTTTGCGCCTTCGAGACGCCAACTGCGAAAATGTGCCGCCGCCTGCGTGATGGCGAGAATCTCGGCGTGCGCCGTCGGGTCTTGCAGAGTCTCGCGTTGATTGTGCGCTTTACCGATGATCTCGCCTTCGTAGACAATCACGCAGCCGACGGGTACCTCGCCGGATTCGAGGGCGCGTTCAGCTTCGCGCAGGGCGTACTGCATGTAGCGCGAATCGTCGTCGAGCAGGGATCCATACATCATGCGCGTCACTTTCGCGTGGCGTGCGGCGCGGCCTTGTGCAAGGCGTATTGACGCAGAATCAGGAACAACGTTACGCCAAAAGCCAGATATACGAAGCAGAATAATTGTTGCTGGCTGATCGATCCGAACACGGTGGGGTTGTGATCGCCTCGCAGAAATTCGATGAAAAAACGGCCCACGGCGTACAGCATGAGATATGCCGGCATCGTGAATCCATCGAAGGGCAGATGCTTGTTGCGCCAATAGAGCAAGATTCCGCACAAGGCCAGAAGGCCGATGATACCGTAGATCTGGGTTGGGTGAACGGCGTAGGACCAATGGTCGTGCGTCATGGACAGTCCGCTGTAGCGCTCGCAATGGTCGATGTACGCCGGACTGCCCGTCGCGGGTTCCGCGAAGTTCCACGGGACGCGCGGGAAGCGAATTCCCCAAGGCAGGCTGGTTCGCGCCCCGTAGCAGCAACCGTTCAGAAGGCACCCCACGCGCCCGGCGGCGTGCGCCATCGGGAGATAGGGAATCGCGCAGTCCACAACACCCCAGAAAGGAACCTTGTACTGCCGACATCCAAAATAGACATAGGCGATCGAAAGGGGTAGCGCGCCTTGGAAAACCAAGCCGCCACGCCAAATGGCGAGCCAGCCGATGGGATCGGTCCACGAGTAGCCGCTGGGGAACATGATAATGTGCAACACGCGGGTGCCGGCGATACCGGCCAGCAACGCCCAAAACGCCATGTTCTGAATTGCCTGTGGGTCGATGCCTCGTTTCTCGGCATCGCGTTGCACACCGTAAAGCGCTGCAAGGAATCCCAACGCGATCATCAGCCCGTAGGAATGGAGGGTTACGGGACCAATTTTAAGCAGCGTCGGCAGCATGCTGGTCCTCGATGAAATACCAGGTCACCAGAAGGACGACTACGCCGGTGCAGATGCACGAGTCGGCAATATTGAAGGCGGGGTAGAACTTCCAAGGAAAGTTGAAGGGGATGAAATAGAAGTGAAACTGAAGGAAGTCCGTGACGGAGCCAAGTCGGACGCGGTCGATCATGTTGCCGATGGCGCCGCCCGCGATCAATCCGAAGGCAGTGGATTGGAGTTTCGACCGGGGATTGAGATGCGTCGCGAGGTACGCGAGCACGCACATCGCCAGGATTGGCGCTACGAACGCCTTTACCGGGGAGTTGCGGAATAGTCCGTTTACCAGCCCTGGATTGCGCTGGTGGCTCAACCGGAAGAAATCGGGCTTCGGGCCGAGCATGATGACGTGGTCTTCCGGATAGTAAGCCATGATCAGGGCTTTGGTCACCTGGTCGGCGACGACCACGAGTGCGAAGACCGCCAGAATCCACAGGACTTGTTTTTTACGGGGAGTCATGAGTGCCCGGTTAGAGCGCCCCCTCCTTCTCCAGTTTCGATTTGCACTTGATGCAATAACGCGCCGCTGGGAACGCCTCGAGGCGCTTTTTGATAATCTGTTCCTCGCAACCTTCGCAAACACCGTACGTGCCGTCCGCGATACGCTGCAACGCGTCGGTCACATCGCGCAGCCGATCCGATTCACCCGTGGCGATGGTGAGTGCGGTTTCCCGCTCGAAGTTGTCGGTGCCCGTCTCGGCATAGCTGTACAGGTCGCCCGTCGTCTCGCGCACGGAGTCGTGTAGCGCGCTTTCCTCGATATTGCGAATGCCGTCGCTCAAACGGTCCAAGTCGCCCATCAACAGCTTCTCGAACTTCTTGGCTTCCTTCTTGTTCATGTCTGTCTTTCTCCCAACTGTCCGATGCAACGGCTACAAAGTCCGGGCTGCCCAACATCGGCCCCCACGGACTCGCGGTAATTCCAGCAGCGGACGCATTTGGCGCCCGACGCTTTCTCGACAACGGCCAACAGGCGTTCTTCGGTATGCGCCGCCTCGTCGCTCACCGGCGCAATCGTACAGGCGGACACGATGAACACCCACGGTAATTGTACCGCATACGCGCGCAAGAGCGACTCTGTTTGCGCGTCGCCTGGTATTAACGTCACCGCAGCCTCGAGCGATGACCCGATCACGTTCTGGCGTCGCTTTTCCTCCAACTCCTTCGACACGATCCCGCGCAGGCGCAGCAGGCGATCCCAGTTCGCGACCGATTCCCCGGAAAGGATGTGTTGTGCGTTTTCCGCCGGGAACGTTTCCAGATGGACGCTGTCCGACGTCTTGAGGTGGGCCGGCAGATGCTGCCATACCTCGTCGCACGTGTACGGCAGCACCGGCGCGAACAGCTTCGTCAAATCCGTCAGCAGTTCCGCGAGTACGGTCTGCGCCGCACGCCGTTCGCGCGATTTAGCGGCAAACGTGTACAGGCGATCCTTCAAAATGTCGAAGTAAAACGAACTCAGATCGACGGCGCAGAAGTTATGCACCGAATGATAGACGCTATGGAACTCGTAGGTCTCGTAGCCTTTAAGGACGCGCGCGCGGAGCAACTGCATCCGATGCAGCGCCCAACGGTCCGCCTCCTCCAACTGGTCGAACGGCACCGCGTCCGCCGCCTCGAAATCGTACAGGTTCGCGAGCATGTAGCGGAACGTGTTGCGAATGCGCCGGTACGCGTCCTGCAACCGCGTCAGGATCTCGTCCGAGATGCGAATATCCTGCTGATAATCCTCGCTCGATACCCACAACCGCACGACATCCGCGCCGAGTTTACCCACGAGGTCCGTGAGTTGGATCGTGTTGCCCAGCTTCTTGGACATTTTCTTGCCGTCGCCGTCCACGACATAGCCGTGCGTGACGACGGTGCGGTAGGGCGGCTCGCCCTTGACGGCCACTGCTGGAATGATCGACGACTGGAACCAGCCGCGATGCTGGTCGCTGCCCTCGAGATACATGTCCGCAGGCCAAGTCAAGTCGGGCCGATTCTCGCAAACGGCGCGGTTGCTCACGCCGGAATCAAACCAGACATCGAGAATATCCGTCTCTTTCCGAAACTTCGTCCCGCCGCACTTCGCGCATTTCGCGCCAGTCGGCATGAGTTCCGATGCGTCGCGATCGAACCAGCGGTCGATCCCGTCATCCGCCGACAACGCCAGCGCCTCGATTTTAGCAAAACTATCGGGCGTCGCGTAGAGCGCGTCGCACGCCTCGCAATAGAAGACCGGGATCGGTACGCCCCACGACCGCTGACGGCTGATGCACCAGTCCGGACGTTGCGCCACCATCGAGCGGATGCGTTCCTGGCCCCAGACCGGAATCCAGGTGACGCGGTCGATGGCCTCGATCACTCTCTCTCGAAGCTGCTCATGATCCATCAATACGAACCACTGCGGCGTGGCCCGGTAGATCACTGGACTCGCGCAACGCCAGCAATGCGCGTAACTGTGCTCGATCGCGGACGATTTCATCAACGCGCCCGACGCCTGCAAATCCGCCACGATCCGCGCGTTCGCATCGAACACCTTCATGCCTTCATACGGACCCGCTTCCGCCGTGAACACGCCCGCGCCGTCTACCGGGGACAACGGCGGGATGCCGTAGCGCGCGCCAACGACGTAATCTTCCTGGCCATGCCCCGGCGCGGTATGGACGCACCCCGTACCCGTTTCAAGCGTTACATGCCTGCCCAAGATAATCGGGCAAATCCGCTCCGGGAACATCACGTGACGATAAGTCAGATTTTCGAGTTCCTTACCATCGAACTTGCGGATTGTCTCATATTTCTCGATCCCGCAATCGGCCAACGCCGCCGGAGCCAGAAACGACGCCATGATCAACGTTTCGCCGCCCACGCGAACCGCGCTGTACTCGAATTCCGGGTGCAAACAGATGGCCAAGTTCGCAGGCAACGTCCACGGCGTCGTCGTCCAGATCACGTACGATGCAGGTCCATCGACGCCCGGAATCGGCGTCACGGCCGGAAATTTCACATAAATCGACGGCGAACGATGGTTCGCGTACTCGACTTCCGCCTCCGCCAGCGCCGTCTCGCACGTCGCACACCAGTAGATCGGCTTCAAACCCTTCGATACCGCGCCCGTCCGGTACATCTCGCCGAACACGCGCACAATCGTCGCCACATAATCCCGACTCAACGTCAAATACGGATGCGGCCAATCCCCCAGCACCCCAAGACGCTTGAACCCCGCCCGATGGATGTCCACATAATTCAGCGCAAAGGCCCGGCAACGACGCCGGATCTCGACTTGCGACAGCTTCTTTGCCTCATCGCCCAGATCGCTCAGGACCTTATATTCGATGGGCAAACCGTGGCAATCCCAACCCGGCACATAAGGCGCGTCAAAGCCGCTCATCTGCCGCGACTTGACCACGAAATCCTTGAGGATCTTGTTCAGCGCCGTGCCCGCATGCAACTCCCCATTCGCGTACGGCGGCCCGTCATGCAAAACGAATTTCCGGCGTCCCTTCGACAACTCCCGAATGCGCTCATACAACCCAGTCCGATCCCACGACTCGAGCCACCCCGGCTCCCGTTTGGCCAGATCCCCACGCATCGGGAATTTCGTCTCCGGAAGATTCACCGTACCCTTATAATCCTGCGTACTCATGACCCAAATTACCTCTCGGTACCGCGAAAGGACAAAAAACACCTCCGCGAGAATGGCCGGAAACATAGCACATACAGCCCAAGATGTCAATTTCAGGCTTCAGGCGCAGACTGCAGGCCTCAGGTTTCAGGCTTCTTTCCTACAGCCTCAAGCCTCAAGCCTACGTGCCCATTGCCGCAATCCCGCGCAACGATCGCCCATTGACAAATCGAGGACATGGGAATAAAATCATTGTAAGACTTTAGCCGTTTGGCGTGGTATTTGGCGGTAAAGATGGCATTTGGCCAGTTCGTAGGTAGTCGGTAATGGCGTCGTGAACCATCTTGACGGGATTGTGACCGCGCTTCTTCAAGGTGAAGAAGACGCTCATGAGA
>CAIYET010001020.1 GCA_903925285.1 Candidatus Hydrogenedentota bacterium
CCTAAAGCCTAAAGCCTAAAACCTATCAATCGCCGTAGCAGGCGTAAATGGCCGTCGTGCGCGCGGGGAGCACGTCGGACCAGCGACGATCGGCGTCAACGGGCACGGCTGACCGTTTGGGCGGTGCGATGCGTTCGACGGTGTGGCATGGGTGTGGCCACTGGAATGTGTGCATGCCCTCGTTTTCCGTGTGGACGATCAAGTAGTGCCCGGCAACGCCCGTCATGCCCGGCGTGTTGCGGTACAGATGGACGCCCGCCCGCGCGCAGATCGTGCGCATGAGGCCCACGGGCAGTCTCGGCGTCGCCGTATAAACGCTGACGCCATTTCGCATGGGACGCGCCGCAGCGCTGACCTCGTTCGTGGCCTTGTACCGTGCGACGACGTCCATTTCCTTGGCGGTAACAACGAATCGAGGATTCCAACTCGACGGGTCGATGGCGATTTCCTCGTCCGTCAGCGCGCTCGATATGGTCATGGGCGTGTCGTCGGAGCGCGGCTCGACGGCAATCCCGGTAATATCGCCGATGCGGCGGCAGTCGATACCGTGCGGTCCAACGATGTCGGGCGCATAGGTCCAAACGATGGTCGCGCCCCGGTCGAGCCATTTTTCGATGGCGCGCCGCTCCGTCTTGTCGATGACAAAGGCGTCCGCCAAAACAATCACGCGCACGGACTCTGGCAGGTTCGGCAAATCGCTTTGCAGGTAATAACCGACCGGCGTACCGATTCGGTCTAGTTCAGCACGCCACCACGACAGTGATTGCAGCAATACCGGCCATGTCGTCGCGCGCATCGCATGCGGGGCCTGCTCGCTCACGACGAACGCGACTTGCGGCTGGAACGGCGGCTCGCTGCGCATCTCCGCTTCCATGCGCCGAAACAGCGGCATCGCCTGCCAGAATTGCGCGTCCTGCCAGCGCCCGTCCGAGAGCAAATCGAAGTACCAGATTCCGGTTCGATGCGTCAGCGCGTAACCGAAAGTCCGGCGCGCTACGGACAGCGTCTCGTCGATGGATTGCGTCCGCGCCTCCCAACCCGGCGCGATCAACCCCTCGGCGGGTTTTTCCGATCGATGCGTGTACGTGTCGTCCTCGAGCACAAACAACTTGCCGTGCAGCGCGACCGAATCGAGCGGACCGTGCAAATGCCCCGGCTGCCCGGCCTCGCGCTGAAAATACGAGTACGGCGCATGGAGGATATCCAGATCCTTGCAATCGAGAAGCCGCTCCAACGCGAGGTGGCCAGACTGGACCAACGCGCGCGGCCCGTTGTCGTTGATCTCCATCGTGTAACCGTAATATGCGCCAACGAGCGAACGGCGCGCCGTCGCCTCTTTGACGATCCCGGCAAAATACGCAATCGTGTCCGCAACAAGTTCGCTCTGAAACCGCTGCAAGTCCATCGCACTGCGGTTCGCGCGCGGATCGCGGAACGGTCCCCAACCCGCCGCCTCGCGTGGTGCAGGCGTCGGTAGCGTCGCGCCGTCAATTGATGCGTTGGAATCGTTCCACGCCTTGCGCAACGCCCGGTCGCTCTTGTAGCCGCGCCGCAACCACGCGCGGAACGCGGCCAGATTCGCGGGCGAATAATCCGTGAACGAGTCCGGCTCCGGGTAATACCATTCCGCCGTCGTAAGGTACTCGAGTTCGACGCCGATGAAATGTGCGCCAAGCGGCCCTGTGGCGATTTGGCGCACGCAATCCGCCAGCATCCCGGCCGTGGCTTCGCGCCACGCCGTGCTGCCCGGCGACGCCCAACCGAGCCGCTCGAAGCTGGACGGCTTGCCGGCTTCCTCGATGCACTTCGCAATGCACTCATCAGGATGCTCGGCCAACCACTTTTCGTTTGCGCCCAGAAAAATCCGAACATAGAAATAGCCGTCGGGATGCGCCTTGCAGAACTTGTCGACGATCTCCGCCGCCTGTTCGTCCGTCGCACGCCATTCCAACGGCACATTGAAGCTGAACAACGGCACGCCCGCCTCGGCGGCCAGCCGAAGTTCCTTCAACAACACGTCGTCGCGATTGAACTGATTGTTGCCGACAAAGAACATCGGCGTGTACGGCGCGTTTCCGATATGGATCGCCGGCCCGCCCCTAGTAGAAGGACCGGCTGCCCGCACGCAGCAAACAGGCCAAGAAGGCGCAGCCATCGCAACGCTCGCCCAACAGGCCAAAACCAAGACCAAAATTCGAGTCACAACAATACTCCCAATGAGGCCTGAAGCCTGATCTCGATTATGCTTAACAGGATGTCTCTGAAGAACATTTCAAACACGCTCTAAGACAGCACGCCGTCAGTTTTGTTGTCTGCCTTTAGGAGAGAGTTTACTATGCACTTCACCCCTTTGATGAAGACAGCGAAACTATTCGAGCGCACATTATCCAGCTTGAGGTGCGGGCCTATGGCGCGTGACCCAGCGACTTTTTGGTAGATGGGAGCAATACGCCCAAGTTGGCGAGCGGGAGATTGGACCGCGTCGGGGGTCCGATATATCCGCTTGTCTTGCAGTCCGGCGAGGCCATTTATTTTCAAACCTTTCTGAACTGCCTCCAAGTCTCCAAGATACCAACTTTCAAGTTCCTTGCATGCGATGCGAATGAGCGTTTCCGGATGCCGCGCATTCAGGCATAGATCCGTGAGCCTTGCTTTAACGGTATGACAGTCTTCCGCATCCTGATCCCGCAGGATGATGAAGCGAGAATGAGGGACGCGATAACCACGTATACGGCGGACAAGTTGGGCTTCGAGATCCTGTTTCCCTTCAAATACGATGCAGCGATATCGAATCCCTTTCGGAAGAATGCGGGGCAATAGTCCGGCCAGCATTGCCTCCGCGGAAGGCTCTTCGAGGAGGAACACGAGTTCGCTCATAGCGGATCGGCTCCCGTAAAGAACCCTTGTTTCCAGAGATATCCCATCTGATCGCCTTCGGCCATATACGTTTTTATCTGATCGTCGTCGAGCGCTCGTCGAATGGTGGTGTAGCCCTTTTCCTTGACGAGCCAGAAAACTTCATCGATATTGGCGGCATTCAGAAAGTCGGGCGAGTGGGTGGATATGAGGACCTGTCCACCGCGATTGGCGTATTCGCGAAACTCCTCGGCAAGTTCGACAAGGAGCTTTGGGTAAAGCTGGTTTTCCGGCTCTTCAATGCAGAGCAACGGGTGTGGTCTTGGGTCATGGAGCAGCACCAGATAGGCAAACATCTTGATCGTGCCGTCGGAAACGTGCCTTGCAAGGAAAGGGTCGTGAAAAGCACCGTCCTGGAATCTCAACAGCACGCGCCCTTCCTCGGTCGTCTTGGCGTCCACCCTGGAAACGCCGGGCACACGCCGCTTCAACTTGTCGAGTATCGCGTCGAATGTCTTGGGATGCTGTTTATAGAGATACTCCGTCACGAGCGCCAAGTTTTCACCTTCGCGCGAAAGATGTTCGGCGTACCCCGCCTCCGGTTCAACGCGGGCACGTTGAATATGAAAATTCGAGACATGCCAATTCTCGATGAGCTGTCCTAAGACCATGACGGCAGGGAACCGGGCAAACTGCGCAAGACCTTTGACCGCAAGAATATCGGGGGAACGCAACGTTTGCTCTTCGCGGTTCAACTGCTCTTCATCCGTGACTTGATCCATCTCGTTGGTAACGGCAATACCGTGGCCCTTCTCGAAATGCAGAAATCGCCAAGGCCGTCCGCTGCTGCCCCGGCGATACTGGAGAGTCTCTCGTTCGACAACCGGGGAGCCATTCTCTTCGTTAATGGCCAGAGAATACGTAATCAAGGGAGTTGACTGCTTTTCTCGAAATTTGATCTCGATCTCGATGGCCCCATCGGTATCGCGACTTCGCACCTCGCGAAACCCTCTGCTTCCGCCGAGACGAGTCAATGCCACGTGGACATTCTCGGACAACGCGTCCTTCAGGAATCCAAACACGCTGAAGAGGGTAGATTTTCCAGTCCCATTGGCGCCTACAAGAACGCACATGCCTGGGACGTTCTTCATTTCAGCATTCTTGAACGCTTTGAAGTTCTTGAGCTTCAAGGATTCAATTCGCATCGTAATGTCTCCAGCTCGATCAGTTGTCGGAGCCAATCCCGCAGACGCTTCTCCGTAAGAGTATCATTTTGCCGATAGAAAGCGAATAATCATGCCATGTTCCACAGTTTCCACGGACGAAGAATTGTGTGTCGTGTCCGCAAATTCCCAGGGGTGATCTCGAAAGCCTCCCACAGGCGGCCTATTCCTGCTCGCTACGGGTCTTGAAAGAGAGCGGCAGATAGTTGCCCAGTTCGACGGCATGTACACACACTTTCACAGCCGGACGTTTCCCTCACTACAGAAGAAGCACTCGCTCATCGTCAATCCTGTTGAAGCGTACGTCCATTGATATATTTATGGAGTAGGCTTGATATGAGCGTCTGGTACGGCAGCCCTTCTTCGGCCGCCTTCTTCTGGAAACGCAGCAAGTCCCTTTCGGTCATGCGAATATTCACGCGCTTGTCCTTGCGCAGTGTCGCGCGCGCGGCCGTCTCGTAGCGGCGCTTCTCCTTGGCGAAATCGGGTACTGTCTTCCATTCACCGCGCTCGACGGATCCCAAAATATCCCGTTCTTCCTCAGTCAGCTTCATGTTTCTTCGCTCCTAAGTACCGCTTGGTCATTTTTCGGCTGGGAATGACCCTTTTGAGGTAAATCGCATCCTCCGATTCAACAAAGGGGACGAGGCAGGCATATCCTTCCACATTGACAACAAAGATGTGTTGTCCCGGGTATCTGCCCGGCTTGTCGTGTGCGACCACATCGAGCAAGTCCCCGGCTTGGATGTGAAAGACGATTTCCTCGAATGTGACGCCTCGAACTTCTCGCAGCCAATCGTTCTTCTCAATGTTCCAATCAAAGGGCTTCATGGCCTAAAGATAGCACATTGTGTGCGCTTTGGCAACTGCGCATGGCCGGATGTAAGCGCAAAGCTGTCATGGCCGGTCTGTGTAAAATAGAACAGACGCCATCTCATAATCTCGGTGGGCTTCTAGGCAAGAAGTACGAAAACCCGATAATCCAGGCCTAATGCTTTTTGATTTCACATCTCGTATTCGCATACTGTATCAGTGGGCACTGCGCTCCGTGCGTTTTCCCGGGGCTGGAGGTAGACAATGCAGATATCCAGTGAAAACCTTGCACGTGTGTGTATTGAAGACGTAAAGAGTCTAAGCAAGAAAGAGGGACGTTATGTACATATCAAACTTGAAGCTTCGTAATTGGCGCAATTTTACTAAGGCCGACGTCGATTTTCAGGAGACTGTTTACGTCATAGGTCCAAACGCTTCCGGCAAGTCGAACCTGCTGGACGTCTTTCGCTTCATGCGCGACATCGTAAATCCTAAAGGCGGCGGCCTGCAGCAGGCTTTGGCCACTCGCGGCGGACTCACCAAGGTGCGCAGTTTAGCGGCGCGTAAACTGCCTCAAGTTGAGCTAGAATTTGAACTTCGAGCGACGCTTGAAAACCAAGATACGCCTCCCGATTGGAAATACGTCCTGTGGTTCAACTCCGAGGGAAAAGGAAAACAACGTCCTATTATTCTGAAGGAAGAAGCCTACAGAGAGGGCCATCAGTTGTTTGTTCGCCCTGAGGAGGAAGACAAATCCGACCCGGAAAGACTCACGCAGACATATCTTCAACAGACTAACAAAAATAGGGACTTTCGTGATATCGCCTCATTCTTTGAGCAGGTGCTCTATCTGCACCTCGTGCCTCAACTCCTCAAGTATAGCGACCAACTCTCTTTTCGGCACATGGAGTCCGATCCGTTTGGCCAAGGATTTTTAGAGGAAATCGCAGAAACGCAACAGAGGACACGTGACTTCCGGCTTAAGATGGTCGAAGGCATTCTATTAAAAGTGATCCCAAATCTTGAGCAATTGCGTTTTCTAAAGGATGAAATAACCGGCAGACCACACTTGGAAATGCTTTACAATCACTGGCGGCCCAAGGCGGGCTGGCAACGCGAGGACCAGTTTTCCGATGGGACGCTAAGGATGATCGCGATATTGTGGACATTGCTGGCGTCAAACAGCATGATCCTGCTCGAAGAGCCAGAGTTATCTCTGCATAATCGAATAGTTGAACAGATTCCGGACCTTATTTATAAGACAAGACAGTCCAGGAAGAAGTCCGGCGGCCAAATCATAATCAGCACGCACAGCGAAGCCATGCTCTCCAGCAAAAGTATCGAAGGAAACTTCCTTATTCTGAAACCGGGCATCGATGGTGAAGCGACATCGATCGACGCGCCAAGCGATTCTGACAATGAAGCGATGCGCGCTGGCCTATCGCCTGCGGATGTGCTCTTTCCCCAAACCGCGTTAACCATCAAGAAAATATAGCATGGAGGATATCTACTGCTATTCCTATGTTGAGGATGCGCCGTCGGCAGCGGTGGCTAAGAAGCTGGTAGCGCAGAGGAATTCCGTTCTCGCGCAAAAATTGCACTTTCGGGATGGCTTTCCTGCTATAATGGATGGGTATTCGGCTATTAAGAAAAACTGCCCCGGTTTTTTGAACATGGCAAGAGGCGGGCTGTACACATTTTCAATTACCGATCTTGATACTCGAGCATGTGCCGGGGACCTGATCCGCGATTGGTTCAGCATCCCTGCCCTACAACCCGTTACCCTTCCCAAAGAAGTCGTATTCCGAGTAGCAGTCAGAGAAGTGGAGGCGTGGATTATGGCTGATCGCCACGCTTGGGCCAGGTACATCGGGATTCCGGCAGAGGACTTTCCAGATGTACCAGATGTATTGCCAGATCCGAAGCAGCATCTGTTGAACATTATCCAGCGTAAAGGGATGAAGAAACTGCACAAGGAGATGCTTCCCTCTGGAACTGCGCATATAGGACCGCGGTACAACGAAGTCCTATGTGACTTTGTTAGCGACGGGTGGTCGCCGAGCCGGGCCGCGCAGAATTCCCCCAGCTTGAAACGCGCCATTGACGCATTGCGTAGGATCTAAGAAATCGAAGCGTATCTCGATGATATAGACTGCGCGTCTGTTCGGTTAACACTTGGGGCGCGACTGGCTGGACAGGCCCCTCTCTGCGATAAAGGCCAACCCCGACCTCACGAACGAAAATTCAATGATGAAAGACCCTATTCCATGCGGGTTTTAATGCCAAGCCTGTCCTAATTCGAGCAGCAGTGGTCTCAAATCTTGAATAATCGCCTCTTTTTCTGGTAAAGTGCCTTTAGTGAATTGAAGTGGCTGTAGGAAGTTCTGTGAATAAAATCATCGTCGACAGTGAGCGGTGCAAGGGTTGTTGTCTTTGCATCGATGTGTGCCCGAAGAATTGTATCGAGCAGAGCGGTGCGCCGAATGCCGCCGGTTATTATCCGGTCCAATTCGTGCTGGATAGCGACTGTATCGCCTGCGCGTTGTGCGGGACGGTGTGCCCGGATGTTGCGATTACGGTGCTGCGCGATGTGGACGAAGACGAAGCGGTCGCGAAGGCCGCAGAAGTGAAAGGTTGAGCGTCCGTGAGCGATCGCGCGGGTAAACGTGTCCTCGAGAAGGGCAATGTCGCCATGGCCGAGGGGGCCGTGCAGGCGGGTTGCCGCTGTTATTTTGGATATCCCATCACGCCGCAAAACGAGGTGCCCGAGTATCTGTCGAAGCGGCTTCCGGAAGTCGGGGGCGTCTTTCTCCAGGCCGAAAGCGAGGTCGCGAGCATCAATATGGTTTATGGGGCCGTGGCCACGGGCACGCGGGCGATGACGAGTTCTTCGAGTCCGGGCATCTCGCTGATGCAGGAAGGGATCTCGTTTCTGGCGGGCAGCCAGTTGCCGGCGGTCTTCGTAAACGTGCAGCGATCGGGTCCCGGCCTTGGTGGCATCAAGACGACGCAGGGCGATTATTATCAGTCCACGCGCGGCGGCGGTCATGGCGATTACCGCACGCTCGTGCTCGCGCCGTGGACCGTTCAGGAAATGTACGACATTCCGTTCCTGGCCTTCGAGTTGGCCGAGAAGTACCGCAACCCCGTGCTGATTCTGCCCGACGCGGTGTTGGGCCAAATGAAGGAAGGCGTCGTGATGACGCCGCCCGGCCCGGTAGTGACGTACGAAAAGGATTTCGTCGTCGACGGCGCAAAGGGGCGTCCGGCGCGCAATATCCGCAGCATGTATCTCGAAGGCGACGATCAAGAACTGCTGAACTACGTCTTGCGCGAGAAATACCGCAAGATGGAAGCGAACGAGCAACGCTTCGAGGTCCATGCGACCGACGACGCGGATACGGTGATCGTCGCGTTTGGCACGGCGGCGCGGATATCGTTGTCGGCGATTCAACGGGCGCGCGAAGAAGGTTTGCGCGTGGGCTTGTTCAGGCCGATTACGTTGTGGCCATTCCCCGTGGATGGTTTGCGCGCCCTTGCGCAACGTGTGAAGCGCGTGCTTGTCGTCGAGATGAATCTCGGCCAGATGGTCGATGACGTCCGCGCCGCGCTCGGACCGGACGTTCAGGTGGAATTCTACGGACGCCCGGCGGGTGGCGTGCCCAGTCCGCGGGCCATTATCGAGCACCTCCGGGGCCGAGGCGTGGACAAGGGCGAGGAGTGGGCCGACAAAGTCGACGCGGCTCGGGATCGGTATATCTGGTGGCGCGACGGCGCGTTGAAGCCTAGAGAAATAAGCCCCACCGGGCTGGGAGGCGCAGGCCGATGAGCAAGGTAGTCTTCGAGCGCCCCCGGTATTTGTGCGACGCGACAACGCATTATTGCGCGGGCTGCACGCATGGCACGGCACATCGTTTGGTCGCCGAAGCCATCGCGCATTTCGGCGTGGGCGAGCGCACGGTTGCCGTGGCGCCAGCAGGGTGCAGCGTGATGCTGTATAAGTATTTCGATGTGGATTCGATCGAGGCGGCGCATGGACGCGCGCTGGCCGTGGGCACGGGCATCAAGCGTGCGCGCCCCGACCTCTTCGTGTTTACCTACCAGGGCGACGGCGACTTGGCCAGTATCGGTTTGTGCGAAACGATGCACGCCGCCAATCGTGGCGAGGGGATTACCGTCGTCTACGTGAACAACGCCGTCTATGGCATGACCGGCGGCCAAATGGCGCCGACGACGCTGTTGGGCCAGCGCACGACGACGACGCCGGCGGGCCGCACCGTGGAGAACGAAGGGCACCCGCTCAAAATGGCCGAGATGATGGCCGCGCTCGAAGGCGTCCTATATTCCGAGCGTGTGGCGTTGTACGACCCGAAGCAGATTCGCCGCGCGCGAAAGGCCATTTTCCACGCGTTCGAGATTCAGATCAAATACAACGGATTCGGATTCGTCGAGGTGTTGTCGGGCTGCCCGACGAATCTGCGCGTCAGCCCGGTCCAGTCGCAAAAATGGGTCGAAAACGAGATGTGCAAGGTGTTCCCGCTCGGCCTGTTCAAAGACGTGACGGCGGACACGCCGGAGAGTGCCATGCCCGAATTCGAGGCGGATGCGAACGCCATCGACCAGGAGACGTGCCATGCTGTTTGAGTTTACTACAGCAGGATTCGGCGGGCAGGGCATCCTGTACATGGGCGATCTGATCGCGGACGCCGCGTTGCGCGAGGGCCGCAATGCGACGTTCCTGCCGACCTACGGCGCGGCGATGCGCGGCGGCACGGCGAACTGCGTCATCATCGTTTCGGACGACGAAATCGGCTCGATGGCGCTCGACCAACCCGATGCGGCCATCCTGATGAATCAACCGTCCTTGAATAAATTCCAAGGCGTCGTGAAAGCCGGCGGCCTCATCATCGGCAACTCAAATATCATCGATCCCGCAACGTTGAAACGCACCGATGTACGCGTGGTCTGGATTCCCGTGATGCAGATCTCGAAGGACGTCGTGGGCACCGAACGCTCGGCCAACATCGTCGCGCTCGGCGCGTTCCTCAAGCGCGAGCCTATCGTGAAAGTCACGACCATCGAGTCCATCTTCCGCGAAGGCGCTACCGGCAAACGCGCCGCCATGGTCGAAAAAAACCTCGCAGCACTCCGCGCCGGCCTCGAATTCGAAGCGTAAGGGCTGAGGCTGACAGACCGCGCCACAAGAATCGCGTCGTTTGCGGTTCACGGGATCCGAGACTTGCCGCGCTGATTCTCGACGATCTTCGGGGGATCTCATACGGGGACTGAAGTGGAGGAGAAGATGTCCTTTTGAGCGTTCTATTCTCGCAGTGCCAAGGGCGGGCTGAGAATCTCCGATAGGACGATAGCGCGGCGGAGGTCCATCTTGTCTTTGAACCGCCATGGATTGGCGATGGGTCTTACCGCGTTGTCGGACGCGAACGCAGCCTTGACGAGCGTCTCGGGCACGGCGGATTTCATCGCCTTGGGCATGGTTGGCTTCGTCGTCAGCGGTACGGTTGCCCTGACGATCTTGGGGGCCATGGGCTTTGGGATCGGCGGTTGCATCCGTGGACGCGTCTCGTCTTCGTAAGGCGGCGTTACGGTTTGTGCCGGTTTCCGTACCACGACTTGCCGCATAGGCACGGTTTGAGGTTGACGTGGCCTCGCGGGCGGCGGCGCGATCGTGATGGGCCGCTGCTGTCGTTGCTGCTGGGGCGCTTGCTGCGCGCGCCGTACGGGCGCAACGGGCGGCTCGACGGATTGGGCGGGTTGCCGGACCTGTTCGGGATGCGCGGGCTTCGCGGTGCGGATGGGCTGTTCGCGGTCGCCATACAGCATGCGCCGGATGGGTTCGGGCAGGCCCTCGAGTTCGTCCGACGTCGAATCCTGCGGTTTCTCGAAATCGCCTTTCTTCTTCTTGCCTTCCTGGAGCTTGCTCAGGATGCTGATGATGGCGATTACGATGAAAATGACGACGCCGAAGAAATCTCCGGCTGCGAGCGCGGGGATGGATCGGCGCGGGGGCGTTGATGCCGAACATCTCCCCCCCCCTCCCTCGAGGGGGGATTTGGCTCGCGTGACAATGTTTCTGAGATTAAGGCTACGCACTGGGCGGTCCTTCAGGCTTGGCGTCTGGCTTCGCGATGGCCTGCCGCATGTCGGTGTCCGACATCAGGTTCTTGAGCCGGTAGTAGTCCATGACGCCGAGGTTTCCGCTACGGAACGCGTCGGCGATCGCCTTGGGCACTTCCGCCTCGGCTTCGACCACGCGGGCGCGCATCTCGACGACTTGGGCCTGCATTTCCTGTTCGCGGGCGCGGGCCATGGCGCGGCGTTCCTCGGCGCGGGCCTGAGCGACCTGCTTGTCGGCCTCGGCCTGCAAGATCTGGAGTTGCGCGCCGATGTTCTCGCCGATATCCACGTCCGCAATGTCGATAGAAAGGATCTCGAATGCCGTGCCGGCGTCAAGTCCGCGGGCGAGCACCGTCTTGGAAATGGTATCCGGGTTCTCGAGTACGCGCTTATGCGATTCGGCGGAACCGATCGTGGTAACGATGCCTTCGCCGACGCGCGCGATAATCGTCTCTTCGGTGGCGCCGCCGACGAGCGTACGGATATTCGTACGGACGGTTACGCGGGCCTTCGCCTTCAACTGGATGCCGTCCATGGCGACGCCTGCGACCGTAGCCGCGCCCTTGGTCGGATCCGGGCAGTCGATGACCTTCGGACGCACCGAGGTCTGCACCGCATCGAGTACATCGCGTCCGGCGAGGTCGATGGCGGTGGCCTGTTGGAACGACAGGGGGATATTCGCCTTGTTGGCGGCAATGAGCGCCCTGACGACGCGGACCACGTCGCCGCCAGCGAGGTAGTGCGTCTCGAGTTCGTTGGTCGAGATGTTCAGGCCGGCCTTGACTGCCATGATGCGGCTATCGACGATAACCGACGAATTGACTTTTCGGAGGCTCATCCCGATAAGGCTCAGAACGCTCACGCTCGCGCCCGACGCAAAGGCACGCAGCCATATGCGGAAGAAGGTAAGAATCACTACCGCAAACACGAGGATGACGATGACGACGCCCAAGCCGAGTACGCCTAAAATCAAATCGATGTTCATCGCGCGACTCCTTTCCGTTAAATGAACGGACGCACCGCTCGAACGGTCATGCGTCCACCTGTTCCACCACCACGCGGCTGCCGCTCGCTTCGATGACACGGACCCGCGTACCTTTATCGATAAATGCGCCATCCGACACGGCGTCGATGCGCTTTCCATCAATCATGATCATCCCGGCGGGCCGTAGCGCGGAATATACTTCGCCCGTGGCGCCCATCAACGAGCGGTCCGTTTCGTGGGCGACCCATCCCGCGTTGGCCTGCTGGCTGGATTGGAGGATGAGTGTTTTACCGGCGCGTGTGCGCGAGAGCATGTACATGCCGATGGCGATTGCGATCAATACGCCTATCGCTTCTCCCAACACGATGAACAGCGCGTAGTCGGGATACGTGTGACATGCTATCGCGCCGCTCGCCAACACGAACGACGCGCCCAAAATGCCGCAGATCATACCGGGCACGATGAACTCCGCGAGGATCAGTACGAGGCCCGCCACATATAGCACGACCACCCATCCCATCATGACGACAATCCTTCGTTCGTGCATTCGAGGAACGCGATTAACTGCCCGCATTCGATGCGGACACCCTGCAACACCTTCATCTTGTCCGACGGGTCTTTCGGGTCCGCGTCGGGCATTTCCTCGAAGGTGCCCAGTAAGGCGTTGTCCGCCGGATAGAGGCGGCGTGCCTGTTGGAGCAGTTTGTTGTAGCGCCGCGCGAACGGCGTACAGGTATAGTATCCGGAACCTTGGTGCAGGATGACCTCCATGTCTTGCAGCATCTGTTTGATCATCTGCACGAGCGACTGGCGCAAGTCCATCAGGATGTCTCCTCTGACTGTTCGACCACGTAACGGTTGCCGTCCACTTGCACAATCACGATGGGCGCGCCCGGCGAAATGAAGTCGCCCCGCGTGACCACCTGATACGTCACCGCACCGAAACGTCCGCGCCCGGACGGGCGCAGCATCGACACAGCGACGCCTCTCATACCAACGGCCATCTGTTTGTCCGCCGTTTGCACCACGTAACCCGCCGAAGACGCTTCGACGTTTTGCTGCACGAATCGTCCGTACAGCGGCGTGTGTGGAAACAGTTTCCACATCGCATAGACCAGTACCGCGAATGTCGTCGCCGCAATGGTCAACGAAAGTCCCGCGTTGCGCAGACGATCATACTCCCAACTATACGTCGGAACCGTTACACCGGTCAATGCAAGATACACGCCCAACAACAGGCAGACGAGGCCCAGGCCGCCGACCACGGCCACGCCGGGGAAGACGAAAACCTCGACCAGGATGAGCACGATGCCCGCGACGACCAGCAGCACGTCAACCCATTGGGCCACGCCGATAATCACGTGCGCGCCGAAGAATAGCGCAAGACACGTGACCCCGATGACGCCGGGCCAGCTCACGCCCGGCGCCTTCATCTCGATATATAGACCGCCGACCCCGAACATAAGCAGCAGCCCCGCCACCATCGGATTCGTCAGCCACCGAAAGATGCGCTCCGCCGAATTCGGCGTGATGCGACGGATTTCCGCGCCGTTCTTTCCGATGTGCTGCAACACATCGTCGAGCGAGTTCGCCATGCAGGGAATCAGCCCGTCTTCCAGGGCTTCTTTCGGCGTCAGCGTCAGCAGTTTCCCCGTGGGCAAAATGATCGTCTCGCCCGTGGCCGGTTCGCCCGGCTTCCCGCTTTCGGGATACACTGCGAAGATTTCCCTCTTGCCATCCGAGCCGGTCTTCGCGCGCAGTTCGATGTCTTTGTCGACCATCGCCTCGCCCAACGCGGGATTTCGTTGGTTGTTCTCAGCCAGGGCGCGCATTTTCGCGCGCATGAACGAGACTTCCTTCTCGCCCATCGGCGTCATGCCTTCGGGCGAGATCGCGACAGGCGTTGCCGCGCCGATGTTGGTATCCGGCGCCATGATGATCGTCTTACATGCGAAACTGATCAGCGCGCCCGCAGAAATCGCGCCCATGCCCTGGACGTAAGCCACGGTTTGGCACGGCGCTTTTGCGATACTTTGCGTGATGCGGACCGCCGAGTCGACCAGTCCGCCCGGCGTGTCAATCTCGAAGATCAGCGCATCGGCCCCCGCAGCCTCGCGCACCGCACGATCCACCACCGCCGCCACGCCGTCGTCGATCATGCCCGTGATGGGACATACCACGACTGTAGCGGCCTGCGCAGCCGAGGCGATCAGCACCAGTATCGATAGAAACGGTCGAACCATATCAACTACGAGGCTCCAGGCTTCAGGCTTCAGGCTTCAGGCTACTCCGCACTTCCTGAAGCCTGAAGCCTGAAGCCTGAAGCCTAACTCCTAATTCACGGTTTCACCGGCAACCCGGACACGATCGATTCATTCGCGGCGATGGTTACGTTGAATGTTTTCATCGCATCGGCGTAGGTCGACTTGATGCGCGTGCGCTTGCCCGTGCGCAAGGCGTCGATGAAGACTTTGTCTTCTTCTTCATACATGTTGACCTGCGACTGATATTCAGTAACCTTGCCGGCCTCGTTGACCGAGACGGTCCCGCCGGCGATTTTGAACGTCGCTTCGGGCGTAATAATCGTCAGCGTCACGCCGCCGCCATGGTTGCACACGCACGACGACGTAACGGTTGCCGAGCCACCGTTCTTCAGGCGCATCGTGACCGCGCTGCTGTCGTGCACGTTGTAATTCTCGACCTTCGTCATGCAACCCGTCGATGCGACAGCATATACCTCGGAGACCTCGCCGCAGAGATAGCGCATGAGGTCGAACATGTGGGTTGTCTGCTCGATCGCCTGGCCGCCGCTCTTATCCATCTGACGCCACCACCACACGCCCGGCATCCCGCCGTTCCACGTGCCGATTACGAGCGACACCGGTTTACCGTTCAACAATTGGCGCGCCGTCTGGATCGTGTCGTAGTAGCGAAAGCAGTAGCCGACGCTCGAAATGATCTTTGCCTTGCGGATTGCGGCATCGACACGCTTCGCCGTTTCGCGGTCCGCCGCAATCGGCTTTTCGATGAACAGGTGGATGCCGCGCGCCGCTGCGGCTTCTTCCATCCCGCAATGCGCGTACGGCGGCACCGCGATGTATACCGCGTTTGGCTTCACCTTGTCGTACATGGCCTCGTACTCGGTGAACACGTCGCCCCCGAAACGAGACGCGGCCGATTCGGCGCGTTCCTTGACGATGTCGCAATGCCCGGCCATCTTGATGCCGCTCATCGCACTCAGATGCCGGTAATGTTCCTGCATGATTCCGCCGCAACCCACGAATGCCAGTTTGATCATAGACCCCGCTCCTCTTTATGTTGATCGCCCCGCCGGACGCCAAGTCTTCCGCAACCCACGATCATCCGAACAAGGCGGCGATTCCCCTATTCTAACAGATGGAGCCGCGTTTGCAAACAAGAAATTGTCCGTCGCGATGAAGTATGCTTGACGGCGGCGCGAAATCACTTCGCGGCGCGAACCACAAGGAAGACGGGGCCATGGCCCTACCGGACGATATTTTGAAAGAGGCGCACGCGCTGATAGAAGCAAACCGCGTCGCGTGCTTATGGTTTCTTCGCCCCGATTTTCTCCCGGACGATCCCGACGCGCTCGCGCGCGCCATGACGTATATCGAGCGCCGCGGGAACCGCGAAAGCTATATCAAGGCCAGGAGAATCCGCGAATGGCTCTCTCAGCATTCCAACAAGACCTCTGCCGGCTAATCGCGCAGAATCGGATCGAACGAGGGGACGCATACGTAGCGGGAGGCGTCGCGCTCGGCGCGGTACTCCGTACGGCGCGCATCTCACGGGATATAGACCTGTTTCACGACACGCATGAAGCCCTTGCCGCAACGCTTGCCGAGGACCTTCGCTTGCTGAGGGACCATCAAGTACCAGGTGGATATGCTTCACGAACGGCCCACGTATGCCGAGGCCGTCGTGCTCAAGGGCGGAGAAAGCATCGTGGTTCAATGGACGTGCGACAGCGCCTACCGCTTCTTCCCTTTGATTGAACACCCCGATCTCGGTCTGACCCTTCACCCGTTCGACAGTGCCACCAACAAAACGCTTTGTCTCGTGGGACGCGCCGAGGTCCGCGATTGGGTCGATGTGATGGACTGCCACCGTCTCTTGCAGCCGCTTGGCTACCTCATTTGGGCCGCCTGCGCGCCGCGCGCAAGGCTTCCGCGCCGGTGCAAAGACCCTTTCTACAATCCCATGTCGATCCTCGATGAGGCACGTCGATCCGCTCGATACACGCAGACTGAACTCGCCGAGCTTGCGTTCGACGGCTCAGTACCCGATGCCGCGGATCTCGCGCGGAACTGGAAAGGGATGCTCGAACAAGCGGATGAGATCGTCGCCCTGCTGCCTCCGGAACAAGCAGGTTGCTGTGTGCTCGGCGCGGACCTGGAACTCTACACGGGGACCGGCGGCGCTCTGGCCCAGGAACTTTCCCAAGGAGAGTTAACCTTTCATGAGGGTAGGATCGGGGGTGCGTGGCCGCGTTTTCTCAATCGGCCGCCGCATCGCCACGGCGGATAGCGATCTGGGATCTGCTACGCAAAGGCATATCCGATGTGGTCGTGCACACGAAGGGCTGTAGGCTTGAGCTTTCTTCCTAACAGCCTCAAGCCTACAGCCAAAAAATGTATTGAACTTATTGTAAAACGAAGATTCTCCAACGCGGGCTTCGCCTGCAACCGAGATCAGATGTCGTAGTAGAGGAAGAACTCGTAGGGATGCGGGCGCAGACTCATGGGGAGCACTTCGTTGGTCCGCTTGTAGTCGATCCAGGTCTCGATGACGTCTTTGGTGAAGACGTCGCCCTTGAACAGGAATTCGTTGTCCTTTTCGAGGTGGTCGAGGGCCTCGGCGAGACTGCCTGGGACTTGCGGGATATTCGCCTTCTCTTCCGGGGGCAGATCGTATAGGTCCTTATCGAGCGGCAGGCCCGGGTTAATCCTGTTCTGGATGCCGTCCAAACCGGCCATCAACATCGCTGCGAAGGCGAGGTATGGGTTGCAGGAGGGATCGGGCACGCGCCACTCGACGCGCTTGGCCTTGGGACTGGGCGAGTACATGGGGATGCGGGCGCAGGCGCTGCGGTTGCGGCTCGAATAGGCGAGGTTGACGGGCGCTTCGAATCCGGGTACGAGGCGTCTAAACGAGTTGGTTGTCGGATTGGTGAGCGCGACGAGCGCGTTGGCGTGCTTGAGCAGGCCACCGATGTACCACAGGCATTCCTGGCTGATCCCGGCGTACTTGTCGCCCGCGAACAAGGGCTTGCCGCCCTTCCACAGACTCTGGTGGACATGCATGCCCGAACCGTTGTCGCCGAAGAGGGGCTTCGGCATGAACGTGACGGTTTTGCCGGCGCGCAGGGCGGTGTTCTTGACGATGTACTTGAACATCGTGAGCTTATCGGCAATCGAGGTGAGGCTGTCGTAGCGCAAGTCGATTTCGGCCTGGCCGGCGGTGGCAACTTCATGATGATGAGCTTCGATCTCGAGTCCGCACTGCATCATGATGTCGGCCATCTCGCTACGCAGGTTTTGCTGCGAATCCGTCGGCGGTACCGGAAAGTAGCCTTCCTTGTAACGCGGCTTGTAGCCCAGGTTCGGCTTCTCGTCGCGGCCGCTGTTCCACACGCCCTCGACGCTGTCGATGAAGTAGTAACCGGAATGCGCGGTCTGGTCGAAACGGATGTCGTCGAAAATAAAGAACTCGGCTTCCGGTCCGAAGTTGGCCACATCCGCGATGCCGGTGGAAAGCATGTAGTTTTCGGCCTTCTGCGCGATACAGCGCGGACATCTCGAGTAGCGCTGCTTCGTAATCGGATCCAGAATGTTGCAGTACAGGATCAGCGTGGTCAAGGTACAGAACGGGTCGAGGACGGCCGTGCGCGGATCCGGGACGACCAGCATGTCGCTCTCATGGATCGCCTGCCAGCCGCGAATACTCGAACCGTCGAATCCGAAGCCTTCCTCGAACGAACCTGCGCTCAATTCCGATACCGGCACCGTAAAATGCTGCATCAGTCCCGGAAAGTCCATGAACCGAAGGTCCACGAACTTGACGCTTTTTTCTTTACACAGGTTCACAACGTCTTGTGGATTCAAATCCTTGTGCATGACATTCTCCTTCGTTTTGGCGCCGCGTCCTCGTGCGCCGTTACACTTATGCCGTTTATTTGTGCTGAATCGCGGCAGGACCGCGACATTGGAAACGTTGCCCTACTCGGTCGCACTGGGATGCGATCAACTGATAACGATGTCGCCCGACTCGCCCGTGCGAATACGGATCGCATCTTCGATGTTGTACACGAAGATCTTTCCGTCGCCGATGCGGCCCGTGGACGCCGCTTTCACAATGGCCTCGATCACCTGCTTCAACTTGTCGTCCGTGATGACGATCTCGAGCTTCACCTTCGGCAGGAACTCGACGATGTATTCCGCGCCGCGGTACAATTCCTTGTGGCCCTTCTGCCGCCCGAAGCCTTTCACTTCCGTGACGGTCAGACCCTGCACGCCGACGCTCGAAAGCGCCTCTTTCACTTCTTCCAGCTTGAACGGCTTGATGATCGCTTCGACTTTCTTCATGGTACCGCCTCCAATCGGCGCGCATAGCCATTTGCCACGCGCGCTTGTTGTCCCGCGCCAAAAGAATCGGCGACGAGGCCGCAATCGTTGTGCAAGAAACAGCAAGCCACGTGCCAACGCATACGTCCAAAAGGTCCGTCGCGACCGGCTGTCAAACCGGTACCTGCGCGTCAACAGGAACTATCTTTACGTGAAGACGCCTATTCACGCCTGAAACACTCATTTTCGCGGCTTCATAATTTCAGGATCGATAGCATCGCAACCGGCCTGTTGACGCGATCACAGGCCTTGTTTTTCCTCACCCTTGACCTCTTTCAAGCAAAACGGACGCCATAAACCTACATTTTGGTACGATTCGCGGAACAAAACCTACCAGTTTGTGCATATACCGCTTGTTATACGTCCGCAATTCGGCTCATATATCCCGATACCCGTTCATCGCTCCGAACCGGTTGTCCTATAAGGAATATGCAGAAAAAGGGGCCGCTACGGCACGGTTGCGGCGCCGTCGCGCGGTGTGCGCCTCGCTTGGCACATGAATTGCTCTCTTTGCAGATGCATGTAGTAGGTGTAGACAACCAGACAAGGAGTGTATATTATGCAATATGAGAGTATGAATTGTGCTTTGAAAGCACGGGCCATCGCGGCGGGTTTGTGTATGATGAGCGGTGCGGCCATGGCTCAGACGCCGGCGGTCCCGGCGATCGATTCGGGCGACACGGCTTGGATGCTGACGTCGATGGTTCTGGTGCTGTTCATGACGATCCCGGCCCTGGCGTTGTTCTACGGCGGTCTGGTTCGCACCAAGAACGTCTTGTCGGTTCTGATGCAGTGCTTCAGCATCACGGCGCTGATCAGCGTGCTTTGGGTGCTTTACGGTTACTCGCTTGCGTTCGACGGGAGCGGCATGGCGAAAGACGTGCTGAACCTACACTCGTTCGTGGGAAGTTTTGCGAAGGTTTTCTCGAAAGGGGTAACGGTCGAGAGCGTGCATCCGCTCGCGCCGACGATTCCCGAAACCGTTTTCTACTGCTTCCAGTTGACGTTCGCGATCATCACGCCGGCGCTAATCATCGGCGCGTTTGCCGAACGTATGAAGTTCTCCGCGATGATGTGGTTCATGGGTCTGTGGTTCACATTGGTGTACATTCCGGTTTGCCACATGGTATGGGCGGGCGACGGCTCGTTCCTCGGCAGCCACCTGGGCGTGCTGGACTTCGCAGGCGGCACGGTGGTTCACATCAACGCAGGTATGGCCGCGTTGATCTGCGCGCTCATCCTGGGCAAGCGTCACGGCTATGGCCATGACGTCATGGCGCCGCACAACATGGGTATGACTTTGACCGGGGCCGCGATGCTCTGGGTCGGTTGGTTCGGATTCAACGCGGGCAGCGCCGTATCCGCCGGCGCGTCGGCCGGCATGGCGATGCTCGTCACGCACGTCGCCACGGCCACGGCGACGTTGGTCTGGCTGGGCATCGAATGGGTCAAGCACGGCAAGCCGAGCGCATTGGGCGCGGCCACGGGCGCCGTCGCGGGCCTCGTCGCCATTACGCCGGCCTCCGGTTTCGTCGGTCCGATGGGCGCGCTCTGCATCGGCGGGGCCGCAGGCGGTATCTGCTTCTTGAGTGCCACCACGCTCAAGCGCATGTGCGGTTACGACGACTCGCTCGATGCATTTGGCGTCCATGGCGTCGGCGGCACCGTCGGCGCGATCCTGACCGGGGTCTTCGCATCCTCGACGTTCGGCGGCGTCAAACCCGGATTGAACATCGTTCACCAAGTCGCCATGCAACTCGCGGGCTGCGGCATCACGATTGTCTATTGCGGCGTTCTTACCGTGATCATTCTCAAAGCGCTCGATGCCACCATCGGTCTACGCGCGAGCCTCGAAGACGAGGTCACGGGACTCGACCTCACGCAACACGGCGAAGTCGGCTACAATCTCTAGTCGAACAGGCCAACACGGCATTTTTCAGGGCGGTCATTAGACCGCCCTGATGTTTTTTCACAAACACCCTGCATTACACAGATCGTCATCAAGGGGACGCTCCCCATCCGGACTTATCGGTATGGTACAATGGGGCATACGCTTGGCGTAAGGAGACATGACATGGAGCGGCAGGAACTGTTGGCCAGGATTTCCATAGATCCCAACGTGTGTTTTGGGAAGCCTTGTATCAAGGGGCACCGCATTTGGGTTTCGCTGATCCTGGACTATCTTGCGAGCGGATGGGCGGCGGCGGATGTCTTGCGTGAGTTTCCGGGGGTGGAAGAGGTGGACGTGCTGGCCTGCATCGCGTATGGAGCCGAGATGGCGCGCGAACGTTATGTGGATATTCCCGTGGGAGCCGGCCCTTGAGACTGAAGCTCGACGAGAACCTTGGGGCGCGAGGCGCCGTGCCGTTGAGGCAAGCGGGGCATGATGTGACCACCGTACACGAACAGAAACTCTGCGCCTCCGGGGATCTCGAAGTGATCGCCGTCTGCCGTTCCGAGCAACGCTGCCTTGTCACCCTCGATCTTGATTTCGCGAATCCGCTTGTTTTTCCGCCTTCACGGTATACAGGTGTCGCCGTCCTGCGCCTTCCACGGAAACCTGAACCGTGGGATATCGTCAACCGAATCGAAACGCTGATTCGTGCTTTGGCGCAAGACGATATCGAAGGGCAACTGTGGATTATCCAGGAAAACCGCGTGCGGAAATATCAGGATCCCGGCAGGGAATAGATCAGGCCAGATTCGGGGCACGCTCTCCTGGTTGGAGTAGCTTCCTGAACACGTGCTCGTCCAACTTCAAGGTTTACGCGCCAATGCCAGACGGGTCTGTGGTATAATTTTGCCCGGAGCGCGTTGGCTGACGGGATATGTGGATGACGGTGCAATATAGGAAGCGCCCCGAAAACTCAATAAACTATTACGCGCGTAACGGTCCAGTTGGAGAAGAAGGCGCAATGCTCGACATAAGTCCCCAGTATGTAGTCGACAAACGCGGCAAGCCCGTGAGTGTACTGCTGAAATTCAGCGAGTTTCAGACAATCATGGACTATGCCCAGGATCACCTCGATGTACAGGAGATCGCGCGCTTGAGCGCCGAACCGCGCTTTTCGTGGGAGGAGGTTATGGCGGAGCGGCAGGTGCGCAAGAAGAATAAAGCGAGGAAATGAAATACGCCGTCGATCTGACTCGATCCGCCAAGAAGGACGTGCTCAATCTGGATGACGCCGCATACGAGCGGACTAGACGGGCGATTTCGGCGTTGTGCCATAACCCGCGGCCTACCGATGACAGAAAGCTCAAGGGAAGAGAAGATGCCTGGCGAATCCGTATCGGAGACTACCGTATCGTGTATGTTGTAGACGATGCACAAAGGACGGTGTCCGTATTCCGCGTGAAACACAGACGCGAAGCCTATCGAAAGTGATAACAATGCCTTTCCGTCCGACAAGCGTGCCGCCGCCGAGCACATCGCCTATATGGTACTGAATCCGCAAGGTTGACGTCATGATTAGCTGGAACTTCCGCCGAATCGAAACGCTGGTTCGCGCTTTGGCGCAAGACGATATCGAAGGGCAACTGTGGATTATCCAGGAAAACCGCGTGCGGAAATATCAGGATCCTGGCAGGGAATAGATCAGGCCAGATTCGGAACCGCTCTCCTGGTTGGAGTGGCTTCCTGAACACGTGGAAAAGAAGATCTCGTTATAGATCAAGGTCTAGGTAAACCTACCCCGTCGTCCCCGATAACGCGCTGCAAAAAGACCAATCACTCGTTATGATTCACCGTCGGTCTTCCATGATGCACCAATATCCCAGTTAATGCCAAATATAGCAAACAGAATTCCCGCTATACCCATAATAATGGCTGCTATCACTCCTGTCGACAATTGCTTTGTTTCCATCTTTCCCTCTCCTTTTTCTCGTTGGTTAACCCGGCGCGTAACAAGCCTATCTTCAAATTTACGTCCCGCGAACGGCCTTTGTCAAGCCGAGCGCCGATGGGCGCCGTCGCGGGCCTCGAAGATGAAGTCACGGGACTCGACCTCGCGCAACACGGCGAAGTCGGCTACAATCTCTAGTCGAACGGACAGACAGGGCGCTTTACCCTAAAAAAGGAAGTCAGAATTCAGGAGTCAGAATTGTAGAGTAGGGAGGGGTTTTGAGTCCCCTCCCCCTCGTCAAACCGGACGTGCGGTTTTCCCGCATCCGGCTTTCCTGAAGATTTCAGCTTGAGGCATGCACAGGTTTCCTGGTTCCG
>CAIYET010001021.1 GCA_903925285.1 Candidatus Hydrogenedentota bacterium
ATCCGCGCCTACATCGCCGTGGAAAGCGAAATGCGGAAGTTGGACGGGTTGAACAAGCCGCAGAAGATTGAAGTGGAGCAAACGAAACAGATTGGGGTGGTGTTGCGGGTGGTCAACACACGCGAGGAGATTATCGTAACACCGCCACTGGAAATCGAAGCCTCTGTGCCATTCCTGCCATCCGAAGCCGTTGCCGATATTGTCTCAGACGGGGAGAACGACAATGGCGACTGAGACGATGGAAGTGAAGGTCTACCCTAAACAGGCAAGCTTTATCGCCAGTACGAAGGCAATACGCGGATTCGTCGGGGGCATCGGCAGCGGAAAAAGTCGTGCCGGTGCCATTGATCTATGTCTAAAGTCGCAACCGCATTCCTTGTATATGGTAGCCGCTCCATCCTACAAAATGTTGGATCGTGCCACCTTTCGCACGTTCGTCGAAGTTGCCACCCAGTTCGGAATCTGGGATGACAATGCTTATCGTGTGCAGGAACGGCGGGCGGTAGGACGGAATGGCGCGGAGTATCTGTTTTGCTCTTGCGACGATCCTAATTCTCTGCGCGGACCAAACGCAAGCGGCGTGTGGATGGATGAAGTCCAAGACGCGAAACAAGAAGCGTTCACCATTCTCCAAGGTCGCTTGCGCGAACATGGGAAACGGGGATGGCTGAGCGCCACCTTCACGCCCGGATCGCCCGACCACTGGACCAGCAACGACATCATCAATACGTCCAACCCCGACGTAGAGTGCTTTCATGCGTCACTGAAAGAGAACACGTTTTTGGACCCGGCTTTCTACGAAGGATTGCTGCGCAGCTATGCGGCATCGCCACTACGCATCAAACGCGAGCTAGAAGGCCAATGCGTGTTTTTGGAGGGGGCAGAGTGGCTTGCGGAGTATTTCGAGAATTGCGACTTCGACGAATGGCCCGACCCAGGACGGGGTGGCATCAAGGTGCTTTCACTCGATTCGTCGAAGGGAAAAGGCGGCAAGACAGGCGACTATTCCGCTTTCGTCAAGACGCTTTGGGTGAATGATTTGCTCTATCTTGACGCCGACATGCGCAACGACCGCGATGCCAACGTCATTTCCAGTACGGGCGTCGAGTTGTACTGCGCGTGGCAACCGCACTACTTCGTCGTTGAGGAAGAGATGGGGCAAGACTTGCTCATTGCCGACATGCACCGCATTGCTGATGAACGCGGTATTCTCATGCCGATTACGCCGATGGGAACCGATAAGATAAACAAGGAAGTTCGGATTCGCCGTTGGACGCCCTACATATCCAGACGCCAACTCCGATTCAAGAGCAATTCGCCGGGGGCAAAACTTCTCAAAGAGCAGTTTAGGAGCTTTCCTCTTGGCGAGCATGACGACGGGCCGGATGCTGGAGAATATGGTCTGAGAATGTTGGTGAAAGCGACCACTGGCCAAGTTTATGCGCCGCGTGCTTGCGGCTTGACGCAGATGGGAAGTATAACATGACTGGAAAACGATATGGTCCCGTTCCTGCCGACCCTATGCTGCCTAGTCGAGTTTGCGTCGGATGCGCGGAGTTGCAGGAAAAGCGCAATGAGAGTGGCGTTCAGTTTAGCTGCAATGTACTGACGGGTCCATCCTCGTATGCCGCAAAGCGGAAAATCCGCCCAGAGGATGCGTCGATGCCGCTTGCCGTTTTCAATCTCATGCCATTTACGCCGCGTGAGTGCCCCTATTGGTGTTAGAAAGATTCACTATGACCACCTACCGCATTCTCACCGGAACCGAACGCTCAGAGTTCCACGCCGACAAGATTACCGCGTGTCAGCCG
>CAIYET010001022.1 GCA_903925285.1 Candidatus Hydrogenedentota bacterium
CGCCACACCTTTGCGATGTTCATGTACTGTGACATTCTACGCCTGAACTCTGACTCTACAGTGCCGGGGTTTACATCACCAGCACGCATCACGATTTGGGCCAGAAGGTCACTGTACTGCGAGGCCATGGCTTATCCCTCTTGCGTTTTAACCGCCGTTTTGTTTTCCGCTTGGAAGATATTGAGGCCGACACGAATCTTCGCGTAATATGTGTCTACCTCACCCCTCGGTACGTCGCGGCGAAGTACGTTGACGGCGTATCGTGGTTTGCGGCCAACAACGGCAACCGGCGCCCGCGATTGGCGGTCTGGGTTCAACTCCGGAACCAGTTGATCCGTGGTCGCATGATCCAGCACTTCAAGCTCGGCTTCGGACAGGATGCACTTCTGCCCCAGAATGATAAGGTGGGGCAGGCGTCCACCGTGATTAACGTATGCCGTCGTTTCGGCCTTGCCGTCGCTGTTGGCGCCAAGCACGATGCACTCGTGAAACCTCATTGGCGTTTTGACGATCTGCGCGCGCTGGTCATTTTCCTTGGCGCGTTCCTTCTCCTGCGAACGCTGGAGCATCAAGGCCAGCTTCATAACGCAGTACCCACCACCGGCCGGAGCAAACGAAACCCCAAACTTCTCGGCATCGAGGTTTTGGTTGCGCATGAACGCCTGGGCTTCGGCGGCAGTAGTCCACGGTTGACCGTCTTGGTTGAGGATGATGTTTCCGTCTTCGCGGATCTTCGGTACGGCCTCTACCGTGCCGCCTGGAGCCGCGGGCCGGGTGATAACAGGATTGGCGTTTGCTTCTTGATTCGTGCTCATTGTTCCCTCGTTGGGTTGGTTGTTGTGAAAAAGCCGGAGTAGCACTGTGCCGCCCCGGCTGGATGAAGAGTGAAGCGGCCTTTAATCCGTGTACGTCATCGTGGTGCCGCCGAGGTTCTGGACGTGCCAGAAGAAACCGTCGGACCAGAATTTTGCCTGTGCGCCGATCCGATGCCCAGTGCCCCAGGTAACGCTCTTGAGGTCAATGTCATTAGGCCCGATCAGCGTATCCGTGGTCGCCGCCGAGATCGTCGGTACGCAATCGTCGGTGGAGGGCAGAATGGCCGAGCGCGACGCTATCGCGAACGCGATCCACGATCCTGCGGGCGCGCCATTGGCCGGCAAGGTAATCGCCACGGCCGCGTTGGTCACGATCAGGATCAGTTTGCCATAGTCAGCCGACGTGCAAACGCGCGTGGTTGTGGACTCGGTGACGGTCGTAACGGCCTTCGCGGTCAGGTTGGACAGAGTTGCCGTTCCGTAACACGTAGTTGTTCCCGTGACAAGTAACGTGCCGCCAAGAACGGTCGCGCCATCGGCAACCGTTACGATATTGCTACCGTAAATCCGCAGTTCCGCATTGCTGACCGACGTTGCCGTGCTGCCAGCCACGCCAGAATTCAGGTTTGCCGCCGTCGCTGTTACCTTCGTCCCACCAATGTAAAAGCCACTAGCCGGCAGGTACAGACCGCCGTAGACGTTTACCGTTGCCTTGAAATAGGCAGGTTCAGTTGTGTCAATGCGCTGAGCAAACGAGACGCCTGCCAGCATGACCGCAACCACAATCGTGAGTGTCTTTTTCATCTGTTTGCTCCGGCCCGGCTGCCGGATCAACGACAGCCGGGCATCAATCCTTGTTTCGTTGCAACGATCAATCCAGAAGCACGATCTCGTACATGACCGCCGAGGTCAGGTAAGTCGTGTTAATCAGTTTCACGCCCTGGGGCATGACCTGTCCGACCGGTGCCTGCACCAAGTCGTAGGCAGGGCCGATGAACGCGATGTCAGCCACGTCGCCAGTCACCAACGGGCAACCGATGGAGAGCGTCATGTAGTTTGACGACAGACCAGTGCTCGTCAGTGCCGTGATCCGGTCCACCCACGTCTTGACATTGCCCCACTGATCGCGCCACGTCAACACGATCTTCGAGCCAACGCCGGCGCCGGTGCCCATGGCCGCATTGATGTGGCCAGTAGCCGCCGCCGAAGTGTCCATCGTGAACGTCGTGGCCGAACCCGCGTATGCCGACACAACGCTCGGGGTGAGCTTCGTGTACGGAATCACGTAGTTCGCCGACGCCGTGGCAATCAGGTCGCCACCCTCGTAGTCAATCGCCACGCCCTGCGCGATTGTCTGCGCGACGAGTGTTTGCGTACCTGTTGCGTACTGCGTGTACACGCCGCCGGCCGTGGCCGGGTTGGCGCGCATGCCAAGGTTCCACTTGAAGACCGAAAGACCGGTCGCCAGGTTGATAACCTCAAACTGGTTGGGTTGCACGCCGAGACCCAAGTACATGGTGCCCGCGGCTCCGAGGAAGGTGTATGCTGTTTTCATCTCTGATTCTCACTTTCTGCCGTTACCGGCTTACCACGAAACGTTGCTGGGGTTGGTAGCGCAGACTTCCGCCCGCACCATGTACATGTCCGACAGGATGACGCACCCGAAGTAGAACTTCAGGGCCGCCGACCCGCGCTGTGCGGCCGGATCGGTGTCAGTCGCATTTGTGCCGGGGCGACGCAGAATGACACTCATCGTCTTGCCAGACTTCACGCCGTCGCTGTTGTTCAGGCGAGCGCACCCGTAGGCGTTATTCGCCAGGAACACGACCGGATGCACGTCAGGGTAGCCGGCGCCATTGATGGCCGTATCGCCGTTGGCAGACCGGAACACAACGCTGGTCGCGTTCGTCGAAGCGGCATTCCACGGTTTCAGGAAGCGAGTCTTGAAGAACCTCACGGACTCGACGCAACCAACTTCGCCCTCTTGCGCGGCCATGGAGTTGCCGTAAGCCACGATGGACTTGAACCCTACGCAGTGACGAACATCGTCCTCCAGCGAGGGGTGAATCAGGGCAACGTAGCATTCCGGAATGCCTGACGTTGACACCTTCACGGACGCACTGACCATCTCGGTGATCGGTTCGGCGTCGTTCAGGTCCAGGGCTTCCATCGCACGGGCCACAAGCGGGCGCGTGATGGTGGTCAGAACCGTTGTGCGGCTCGTACCGTTCGGGTAAATCACGTTCGTACCACCGATGAGCGTGTTGCAGGTCACGAGTTCGGCAGTTTGGGCCATCCAGACCGACAGATTGCGTTCGGCAACCGTCAGAATGTTGTCAGGATGCAGGTCCACCACCCAGTCGGTGATGGGAGTCCAGCACACGTACTGCTGGAGTTGTAACGTGACGTTCTTGCGAACAATCGGCACCGAAACCGGAGTCACGCCTTCGACCGACGGCACGCCCGTCACGGCGAAGTACTCGAAGAAGGTGAACTTGATCTGGTCGCCCGTGTTGCTGGTCACGCCTTGCTGGTTGCCCCATTTGGAGGCAATGAGCTTAGGAATCGTGTAGGTCAGTACGCGAGCCGCCGACGCCAACTGGACCGCGGCGAGCGCTCCTGTGAACATCGAGGTATTGGGGTCCATGACAACGCAGCCTTTCTCGGACATATCATCCGACGAAGAATGTTGCGGCTCGTTGCCTTGGTTGACCAGCAGTTACATAGTGCCGGTCACGCAGTAATAATAAACCCTTGGGCGTAGTTTACGCAAGTACGTTCTTTGCACCGTACTACGATCCTTGTTCCACGGCCAAAATAGGCTACGCACCAAGCCCAATTACACACCGGCAAACCATTCGCAAACTTGACATCTTCGCCTTCCATTCCTGGCGCGCGCACACGGCATGGATGGCGGTTGTACGACCCCATGCACCGTTGCAACCGCAACCTTCCCTCCGGAGCACCGCCGACTTTCACAATCCACGGAGACCCCGGAAGGTGATGCGCGCAATTCGACTTCTGGCAACGCAATTTTACGATGCTGCCGGGACCGAGTATGCCCGCAAAAGCACGAAGCCCACAGATCGGACAGGAGTAAATCGTCACGCACGAAACCGGCATGTCCAGTCTTTCGGCGATTGATTCAGCGATGTCGTCAGTATCCGACATGTTCTCCTATCGGTGCATCCGCTTTTCGGCTTCACGGGCGGCGGCGTCGAAAATCGAATCTGCGTCAAGTGGCGCGTCGGTTGACGCAGCGGCGCCACCACCACGCAAGGAAGACGAAGCCGCCTGTACCGAGCGCGGTATTGAGGCTGGCTTGGCAGGGGCAGCATCAACGGACGGCGCCGCAATTCCACAAGCCTCCCTGGCGCGATTCAGCACAAAAGCCAGATCGCCCGCGCGTTTTACGTCTGTTGAAATCAGACTGGCATACTGTGGGTTGGCATCCACAAACTTGAGGATTCGTTCGTCAGCCATGAGCGTCGCAGCATCCGGAACAGACTTTGTGACCTCCGCAATCATGGCTGATTCGGCCTGAACGTGCGCCTGTGCGGTCATCGTCTGCGCCTGTTCAATCATCGGTTGAAGTGCCGCTCGGCGTTCATTAGATCGCGCTTCCATGCGCTTCACAACCTCGACGATCATGTCTTTCATCGGTCCCGTAACCTGGCTGTACCGCTCCAGGACTACGCTCCCATCCACTTCAACCCCGTCGTCGGTGTACTTCTTCGTGTGGATGGAATCTTTTACCACGTCGTCCACGAACTTCATCGCGTCAAAGGCATCGCCTTGTGGCGCAGGCGTGGCAGTGGGCGCAGGCGTGGCGGCGGGGGGCGTAGCGGGCGGCGCTGGAGAAGGAGTGGGCGCAGGTGTAGCGGCCGGAGAGACGGGCGCTGGAGGCGCTGGCGGTGCTGGTGCCGCGGGCGGTGGAGGAACGTCGGCCGCGGGAGGCGACACGGGCGCAACCGGTGTCGCTACACCCGGATCAACCGTCGCCACAGGCGGTTTCGCGTTGCCTTCACCCGAAGCAAAATCGGATGCGGCATCAAAGATTGACGCACGATCCTCGAAGGAAAGCTCTTCTTGCGCTACGGCTACTGCCGGCGCCGCAGGTGTCGGTGTTTCCACTGGCGATGCTGGTAGTGTGTTCTCGCTCATTGCGTTGGTCCTTCCGTGTTACTGTGATACAAGTAGGCTTTCCAGTTCGGCAGCGATGTCGTCGCAGTCCATCCTGGCCCCCTTCATGGCCTTGACGTGAAACCGCGTTTCTTCCGTATCCTGGAATGTTCCTTGCTCGTCTTCAAAGCGCAGCAATGCCGCTGACCGTTCACGAAGACATTTGAGAATCGGCTTGAAGGTATGCGCTTGCGCGACAATCGCAGCCCTCTCCACCGAAGTCAGTGTCGCCGTGAACGATGGTTCAACGGCATAATGAAGCGCAGTCTGCATCTTCCCCCTTGACGACCGCTCGTTCGATCTGGTCAATCACGTGTTC
>CAIYET010001023.1 GCA_903925285.1 Candidatus Hydrogenedentota bacterium
CAGGCAGCAATCGATGCGATACTGGACTTCGCTGAGCGGTTTCTAACGACGCAAGGGGATATTAGTATAAGCGAAATCGCCGGTAGGAGTCTTCATATTATCTTAAGCGCCCTGGTGATCACACGTGAGCCGTTCTTGGCGATAGACAAGCTCAAGGAAGTACTGGGTTGCCCTGCTAAGGAGCAAATCGAAGACAGACGCCGTACTCGCAGTCGTGGCAGCGGCGACAGTGTCAATATCGAGTGGAATCGCATGCTCTTGAATGTGCTACGTAAGGCCAGAGAAGCTACGAGGCTGTCTGCGTTCTTCTTACCACATGGGGTTGATGAAAAGATGCTTGAAGATCTGCAAAGTGTTGTGAGAACGCATTCATCAGCAAAGGTCCGTAAAGAGTCAGAAAGGGCCCTTGCTCGGGTTTATTGCTTACAGAATCCTGAAAGGACCCTGCAGCTGATAGCGGAGATGGCGGAGAGACGCGGCGTCGAGTATTGGGACTCTGATACCATCAACGAACCAGAGGGTAGCGAAGACTGGCTGCCAATGTGGGGGGTGGACTGCATTGATGAAGTGTTGGATCGAATTGGGTCTAATAGAAGTGACGTGCCAATCAGGCAATTGATGCGACTTGCGGAAAATGAGAAAGTTTTTCATGCTTTAAGAATAAACTGCGCTCAATGCTTAGTGAAGTGTGGAGTGAAGATTCCGCCAGATCTTGTCAGAGGGTTGCTTCTCGAACCGGTTCGGTTTGATCGCGAGGACACAGCGATAGACGCCGCAGCCGCAGCCATATGTGCCGGCCTGTCGGATGAAGAAACTTGCGACATTGCCCGCGAGATCAAGGAGATATTGGAGAGGTGCGATGCAGGAAGGCCAAGAGACGTGGAGTATGAATTCGGCGGGCGAGCAGCAAGACGACTATTAAGTTGCAGAGATAGGCGGTACCTTGAAGTACTGGGATCTTGGCCAACAGGTTTACGGGCGATACCTCACACGTACAGACCTGTCGGATTCGACGAACTCGAGGTAATAACGAAGAATCTGGCTTCTAACGACGAAAAGACACGCGGGTGAGCATGGTGCTTGCTTCGCGAGTAATCCCTTCGAAAAGTCTTGGCTGACCTCATTGGCTCACAGAAGTTCTTTTGTTTCCCTCGTTAGAAGCTCGAGAAGGCGCTGTTCAGTGTTTCGGATCGTCTCAAGTAACTGCGGTGCTCTTTCGCGCTCCTGCAATGCTCTATAAATCCATCCTGTGGCGTCGGCCGTATCCTCTTGTTCAAGGCACCGCCTGGCGTTGCGAAGTGCGTCGTCCATGGCTGTCATGTGAAGGTCGATTTCCAGTTCAAGCAATTCCATTTCTTCCGCTATTCTTGTGCGTCGTCGTTCTTCGATGATGTTCTCTTGCATGATTTTCCGTTGCGACAACGTCAGTCGGGTTAGTCTGAATCCGTGTGTTCGATTGAGCCATTTCAGGTCCAGGCGACACAGGGCCTTGTCCAGTTGGAAAAGGTCATCGCGGCGATGCTGAATGCGGTTGCGGTGGTTGAGCATGCTGCCCATAAGGTTTTTTAGTCTTGCTGGATTATTTGGGTCAAGCCCTATTCTCGCGAGCACCTTCAACGCCTTCGCCACATCAGAAGCCGTGGCATTGGGGAGGCCCACATCGCTGCGCATCCGTTTCTTGATCAGCCTTTCTGCCTTGATTATGAACTTGTCCGGACCGTAAATGTGCTTTTCATGCACGTCTCGATTCAACGCCCCATGACCGTGAACAGCCTTGACGGAAGCTGACCGTCCGTGCTTGTGACGGGGAAAATAGCGCGACATTCGTCTAGCCAACGCCAAATACGAGCTGTAAATCTCGGTGAAGAGGTCCATGCAGAGCGTCCAAGAAGAACCGATATTTAAGGTTGGGCGAGCACCCCCAAGTGACGATAGCCACCGGCCGGATCGCTAAGCGCGAGAGTTCCAACGATTTGAGTCTTGGGTAGTTTCCGTTGTTCCGAAGAGTGATTCCGTTACGGTCTCTTTCGGAGTATTCAACCTAGCGGGGAGGCAGATTCGAATTGCCGTCCACGGATTATCTTTGGGTTCCCGCGACAACGATCTACGGTACAGTTGTGGCCGGACCGCGGAGGTTTACCACTCCGTCCACACATCAACCCACCTTCGGAACCGTGCTCACGCCCGTGGTCCTATTGTGGCGAGCGGCGGCCCTGCGTCTATTGCGTGGGCTTCTGCTTTTGGACATACTGAGCAATCTTGTACGTGTTGTTTAAGTTGCATTACCGGGCGCGGCAAGATGCCGCCAGTGTGGTCGGCAGCCGTTTCCGGGCATGGTCTTCCCATTTTAGTGGAGAGAGGTGTTGGGTTGTCCGAAATCTTCGTCGATGCCGATGGTTGCCCGGTGAAAGAGGAGGTCTATCGCGTAGCGGAGCGTTACGGACTGAGAGTAACGTTGGTGGCAAACTCATGGTTGCGGATTCCCGGTACTGAATGGATCGTCCTGGTGGTAGTAGGTGATGGATTCGACGCGGCGGATGACTGGATTGCCGACCATGTAAGTCAGAACGACATAGTCATTTCAGGGGACATCCCGCTTGCCGCCCGTTGCCTGAAAAAGGGCGCGCGTGTTCTGGGTCCAAAGGGCCACGTGTTCGCGGACGCGTCAATCGGTGATGCGCTCGCCAGCCGTGAACTTTCTTCTCAGCTCCGCGACTCCGGAATTATGACTGCCGGACCGGCGCCCTTCGGACAGCGGGACCGGTCACGTTTCCTTCAGCGTCTCGATGCACTGGTGCATGAGGTCATCCCTCCGGATAATCTTAAGGAAAAGAACTGACGCTTTGAAATGAGGTGTGAATGAACACGGAACATATAGCAAAGATAACGCGTGAGATGAACTTGGCCGCCGGGCAGGTAAAGGCAGTGGCGGGGCTTTTTGCGGAGGGGGCGACGATACCGTTTGTTGCGCGCTACCGAAAGGAGGCGACAGGGGCACTGGACGAGGTGGCGTTGACGGGGATTCGCGACCGGCTAGAGCAATTGGAGGAACTGGACAAGCGCCGCGAGGCCGTCCTGAAATCGCTCGCTGAGCGCAACCTGCTCTCCGATGCCCTCAAGGCCCAGGTGATGGGTGCGGAGACAATGACGGCGCTGGAAGACATCTATCTGCCCTTCCGGCCGAAACGGCGGACGCGCGCCACGGTGGCTCGAGAGAAAGGCCTGGAGCCGCTTGCGTTGACGTTGCTGAGCCAGGAGATCCCGGACATTATGGCTGCGGCGCAGCAATTTGTCGATCCGGAAAAGGGTGTGGCGGATGCCGGAGAAGCCCTTGAGGGAGCCCGGGACATCATTGCCGAAATCGTCAGTCAAGACCCGCAGGCGCGGGCCAGGATGCGTACGTTGTTTCTGGAACGGAGTGTGTGCGAGTCGAAGGTCGTCAAGGACAGAGAAGAGGAAGGGGCGAAGTTCAAAGACTATTTCGACTGGCGCGAACCGGCCGCCAAGATCCCTTCCCACCGGCTCCTGGCCATGTTCCGTGGCGAAAATGAGGGATTCCTCTCGTTACAGGTGACGCCATGCGAAGCAGAGGCCTTGGCGGTAGTGCATGGGATGTTTGTGAAGGGTAAAGGCACGGCGTCGGACCAAGTTTCCCTCGCCGTGCAAGACGGCTATAAGCGGCTACTGGGTCCCTCTATGGAAACAGAGCTTCGTGCCGAACTGAAGCGGCGCGCGGACACCGAGGCACTCCGCGTTTTCGCCGAGAATCTTCGCGAACTGTTGTTGGCACCGCCGCTCGGTCACAAGAATGTGCTCGCGCTTGACCCGGGTTTTCGCACCGGCTGCAAACTCGTGTGCCTCGATCGGCAAGGCAAACTCCTCCACGATGACGTCATCTATCCCCACACCGGCGAACGCGCGGCCCAAGAAGCAGGAATGAAGGTACAAGCCTTGTGCGCGCGCTTCGAAATCGAAGCCGTGGCGATCGGCAATGGCACAGCCGGTCGTGAAACGGAGGCCTTCGTTCGCGCGCAGGGATTGGGGCCGTCAATTCCCGTCGTACTCGTGAACGAGTCGGGCGCCTCCATCTACTCGGCCTCGGATGCGGCCCGTGAAGAGTTCCCCAACCACGATCTCACGGTGCGCGGGGCCGTAAGCATCGGACGGCGTCTGATGGATCCGTTGGCGGAGTTGGTCAAGATCGACCCCAAGTCCATCGGCGTCGGCCAGTATCAGCATGACGTCGACCAGACGGCATTGAAGCGGAGTTTGGACGACGTGGTCATGAGCTGCGTCAACGGCGTCGGCGTGGACATCAACACGGCCAGCAAACAACTGCTCATGTATGTTTCCGGCCTCGGACCGCAACTGGCGGCCAATATCGTGACGGTTCGCGACGAAAGTGGTCCTTTCAAGACACGCGCCCAGCTGAAGAAAGTCCCCCGGCTCGGGCCGAAGGCCTTCGAACAGGCGGCGGGCTTCCTGCGTATTCCCGCAGGCAAGAACCCGCTCGACGCCAGCGCCGTCCACCCGGAAAGTTACAGTATCGTCGACGTGATGGCGAAAG
>CAIYET010001024.1 GCA_903925285.1 Candidatus Hydrogenedentota bacterium
CATGGGATGGCAAGAGAAGATGGAAAATGGGGCATGCGAAGCGCGGGATATGCCCGTTCGATTCCGCTCACGGCAGGCGCGGCGCGAATAAGAAACAACCCCTTTTTAGATCAAGAACAACCTTTTTAGGCAAAAAACAGGCCGGTTTGGGGAGAAAACCCTTCCTTTTGTAGGGGTAGGAATTGCGGGGAGCTTTCAACCTGGATAAAATCGATGAAAAGACCAGCATTTCACCGCAGGTTGCCGAACAGACTATAGCCTTCAGCCTACAGCCTTCTCCAGCGCATCCAGCGGGCTGACGGCGGTGCTGTTGAGGCCGCGCATGACGTGGGTGTAGATCATGGTGGTTTCGACGCTCTTGTGGCCGAGGTACTCCTGCACCTCGCGGATATTCACCCCGTGCATGAGCAGGTGCGTGGCAAAAGAGTGACGCAGGGTGTGAACCTTGGCATGCTTGACATTTCCCGCCCGTTGGACCGCCTCCCGCAGGACCCGCTGCAAAGCCTGCGAGTCGGCATGGTGCCGCCGGACCATGCCCGAGCGCGGATCCATCGAGCGTTCGCGAGCCGGGAAAACGTACTGCCAACCCCACTCCCATGCCGCTTTGGGATATTTAATGGATAACGCATGCGGCAGTTCCACGTCGCCGTGTCCTTTGGCCAATTCGCGCTGATGTAATTCTTTGATCCGCTCCAGATGCTTCTGCAATGGCGCATACAAGCTTGCCGGCAGAAGCGTGCTGCGATCCTTGTCACCCTTGCCTTCCCGAACAAAGAGAATGCCGTGGTCAAAATCCAAGTCTTTCACGCGCAGCCGCGTACACTCGGTTACGCGCAGTCCGCTGCCGTAAATCAGGCGCAACATAAGCCCTGCGGTTCCTTCCGCCAACGCGAGCACCTGCGTCACCTCTCGCTCGCTCAAAACAACGGGCAGGTGCGGTCCCCGCCGGGCACGCACGGAACTCAGGCAGGCGGTATCCTTCCCGGCCACTTCGCGCAACAGGAAGAGGATGGCGCTGAATGCCTGGTTCTGCGTGGAGGCGGCAACTCCGCGGCGGATGGCCAGATGCGCCAGAAATGCGCGTGCCGTATCCGGCGCATCCCACGGCAGACCGTTCATCCGCACAAACTCACGGTATTGAGCCAACCAGGAGAGATAGGTCTGCTCCGTGGTCAGCGCATAATGTCGCATGCGCACGAGTCGCCGCGTCTCGTCCATGGCCGCCTCCAGCGTGGCCGGAACTGCCGATGGATGCATGCAGACGGCGACAGCGTTTTCCGCGCCGTTTTCTGCGCGATGCCGCAGGTAGTGTTTCTGGAACAATTCCACCGCCCGACCGGCCTGCCGGAGCTGCCACTCCGGAACATCGCCACGACGTTCCAACTGCTCCAAGAAAGCACGCTGCGCATCCTCGTGAGACAGCCCCGGATTGCCGCCTGGGCCTGTTAAGAACCGAGAAAGCCAGCGCACGTAATACATCATCTGGTCCAACCGAACCAAGTTCCGGCTTTTCCAGTATTCCTCAACATCGTGCAGGTCAACGAGTTGCTGCGAATTCATAACAAAACTCCGTATTTCATTCCCTGACGCAATACATGGCCAGAACGGGCCATACCATACATAGATATGCAAATATCCTGACGAATCTTACACTCGGGAGAAAATTCTGCGTCAAACCGGTATGCACCGGCCAGCAGTGGATCAGCGTCACATACGCCCCGGTGCCCGGCCCCGCGCCGAAGCCTGCGGGTTTGTGCAACCTATTGGCGCCTTGACGCTAATATCTAAAATGCGCTACGGTTCCATTGTCATCTGGGGAACGTGATTCAGAACGGGGGTCCTGATTCATGTTCTTGACGCTGATATAATAGTTGGGCCAAGAGAATGATTATGAAAATGATGATTCCAAAACCGGTTGCAGGTATGGCGATATTCTTGGCGTTGCTACTATTGAGTTCATGCC
>CAIYET010001025.1 GCA_903925285.1 Candidatus Hydrogenedentota bacterium
CCTTTTTCAACAAGTGCTCAGACTGTCGCCAACCAGGCAGATCCCATGCCGCGGCCTGAATTGCGGCGAGTTCGATGATCTTTCGGGACCCGTCCCGAATCAGTGTGCTCTCCGAAGGATAGTGAATATTCGTATTCATCACGAAAGAATCCGCACGTATCGTCTTGGCCGCATCCGGTGCCAAACGATGCCCTTCATCGACAATCAGCCGGTCGATGGCCTCGATGGTTTCCGGACGTATCAGGCAGACGTTATCGTGAATGCATTGCCAACTGAAGCTCGTCTTTTCATCCCATTCACCGATACCCATGATCTGACGCAGTGCGCGATGCTCCTCGGCGAGATTCTGTAACGCATCGTAGTCCAAATTACATCCCAGACGGACCCCGCTGAGAACCAGAATTTGCCAATAGTCCATACCAGGGCGGCCACAATCGTCACGACTCTTTTGGTTGACGTCTTGGGCAATCAAGTTCAAAACGCCATCACGCAGAACGGGGTGCGAATAGATGTGCTGTAGGCTCTTCAAAACCGGGACAATTTCGTACCGACATTCCAAATTGAGAATGACGTTCTCAACACTCTTGCAATCCAGCCGTCCCTGCCGCGAAAATGCTTTTCGCATCCTTTTCCTCCTCGAAGATGACCTCATGTTTTGTGGAGTTCCCTGTGTATGTTACGCACCACCACGCAAAAGGTTTCATCTTCGACGAGTCATTTTTCATTTTCTTCCGGAAATTCCCGGACCAAGTCCGTTTCCGGACAGACACGAGCTAGTGCCTGTCCGGAAATGTGCATTTCCTCGTGAACGAGAGGTCGAGAGACAGCGTGGGGAGGTCCGAAGACGTCATTGAAAGGCCCCATTTTCGGTTCGGGCAACCCGCTGGGGTGGGTTGAAGGTGAATCGCGTGTCATCCCAGCGCAGCCGCAACCGTGACGTGTTCAAAAGAACACGTTGAGAATCTGCCCAGCGGCGGCGGAGGGCATCTTAGGCAGCTGCCTTGCGTTGGCTCTGGGCGGCCAGAGACTTGGGATCTTGCTGAGCGATCACCAGTCGGCCGAGGGTGTGGAGGTTGCGTCCTAGGATGCCTAAGGCCAGATAGCGTTGAAAGCCGATCTCGCTTCGGTCTCTGCAGCGTTTCAGACCATTGCCCGCTTGTAAGGCGCCGATGGCCGACTCGATGCCCGAATGCCGCTGACGAGCTCGACGAAACTGAACGCTCGCTGTAGCTTCCTGCTCGGCCGCTTGCTTCGCGCCAGGCTTGGGAAGACACAGACCAGGGACAATCCCAATCAGTTCCGTCTGGTTATCGGGGGAATGGAATCCGCGATCTAAGGATAAGGATTCCATCTGTCCATTCAAGCGGGTTTGCAGAATCCGAGTCTGCGCCACCACGACATCTTTGTCGCCTTGGTCGCGCGGCAACAAATGCTTCTGCACGACAAAACCAGTGGCGTCCTCATACACCAGAACTAAGCGTCCGAACTGCACTGGCTCCCCGGCCTTGCCACGTTTGTAGAGTTGAGTATGAGGCTCAAAGATACTAAACAGCTTTTCACTATTCGGCACCGTCTCGCCGTTTAGTACGCGTCGCCGTGCGGTCTGGCGTACATGTTCGGTGCGTTGTACAAGAGTGCGGATTTGTTGCACGGGCATCAATGAGGAATCGTTTCTGCAGGAAGGGTCCAACTCGTCACACAGACGACGTGCCTTACGCAGGATTTCGCCTGACACCTGCAACAGTTGACGATAAGGCTGCTTGAGACGTTCCTTGTAATCCGGACCCTTGCGGGAGGCAATACGCTCGATGCGGCGGGACAGCTTGCGGACCTTTTTCAACAAGTGCTCAGACTGTCGCCAACCAGGCAGATCCCATGCCGCGGCCTGAATTGCGGCGAGTTCGATGATCTTTCGGGACCCGTCCCGAATCAGTGTGCTCTCCGAAGGATAGTGAATATTCGTATTCATCA
>CAIYET010001026.1 GCA_903925285.1 Candidatus Hydrogenedentota bacterium
GAACCCTTACGTGCGGATTGTGGATCGCCCACAATCCGTACGTAAGCAATTATCTCGCGCCTGACTCACCCCGCCTGAGCCTTTCACGGAGGCCGGTGTCCGGGTGGCAAGCGGGAATCGCGTGAAGAGATTAACGAACCATCTGATCCATTGACAGTCGCGAACGAACAGGTGTAGCGTGATCTTGCGGCGATTGCGCGAGAAGCGTCCAGAGCCGACGCCAAGGTTGCATGACCAACTTTTAAGTCGGATCGTCCATGTACGATTCGATCCTCGTTTTTTGGTAGACTGACGTGGTCGCATCGCCTCAAAGGTTTTGCGTATTGGTGGAGATGAGAACGAAGGAGAAATGAGATGAAGACATCAGCGAAGTTCCGTATGTCGAGGCGCACCTTTCTTTGCGGAGTGGGCGCATCTGTCGCCGCGCCGTACATTATCCCCGCGTCTGCGCTGGGTGCGGACAATACGGTCGCGCCGAGTAATCGGATCAATATCGGCGTGGTTGGTACGGGCAGCCAAGCCGGTGGGTTGACAAAGAACGCCATGGCGCACGCCAACGTCCGGGTTATCGCGCTTTGCGACGTCGACAAGAGCCAACTGGCCAAGGCGAAAGAGGTGGTGGATAAGAATTACGGCAACGCGGATTGCGCAACGCATTCCGATTATCGTGAACTTCTGGCACGAAAAGATATTGATGCCGTGATTGTGGGGACCCCAGACCATTGGCACGCCCTGGTGTGCGTCGAAGCAGCCAAGCGGGGTAAGGACATTTACTGCGAGAAACCGCTGACGTGGTCGCTGGGTGAAGGCCGGGCTGTTGTCAAGGCGGTCCAGGAAAACAAACGCGTATTTCAGGTCGGGAGCATGCAGCGCTCGAGCGCGCGCTTCAAGCTGGCCTGTGAAATCGTGCGCAACGGGTACTTGGGCCAAATCAAGCGGATTCTGGTCAGCCTTCCCGATAACCACAACGCCCTCTGGGTGGACGATTATCCGGCCCCGCCCGCCGAATTGGATTGGGATGCGTATGTGGGGCCGGCGGAGTGGGCGGCGTTCCATTCCAAACGGTATCATTGGAACTGGCGGTGGTGGATGGGTTTTGGCGGTGGGCAGATGATGGACTGGATCGGCCATCACGGCGACATCGCGCACATGGCAATGGACTGGGACAATACCGGGCCGCTGGAAGTGGAAGGGATGCGCTGGGATCCCCTAACCGAGCGAAACAATCTGTACAACGCACCGGGCCGCTATATGTTTGTCTGCAAGTACCACGGCGGCGTGACAATGACGGTGGCCAATGCCGCCGACATGCCCGATGAACTCAAGGCGTGCGGCGAACTCGGCACGATGTTTTTCGGCGACAAGGACCGATGGGTGTACGTCGACCGGGACAAGATCCAGGCCAGCGACAAGAAACTGCTCCGGCCCGATTTCAGGAAGAGCGATTTCCGGTTCCGCAAGGAAGGAAATCACATGAGCGACTTCATCAATTGCATCGTGTCGCGCGAGGAATGCATCGCGCCGGTCAACGCGGGCCATCGTTCCGCGTCCATCGGCCATCTCGGGAAGATCGCGTGTACGTTGGGCGCGAAATTCAAGTGGGATCCCAAGCAAGAAGTCATCGTGGACAACCCGGCGCTCAACGGCCTGCTGATGCGAAAATACCGTGCTGACTGGTCGCTTGGCGCCTAGTCCAGACGGGGATCCCCGGTTCTGCCGGGGAGGAAGCAAGGGTTTGACATAATCGAAGAAGGATAGATTGTTGATCTCGGAGGATTCGACAATGCGTCATGCCCTGCATTCATTCGTCATGGTGTGTTGTATCTCGGTGTGCTGCGGATGTATGACATTCGGCCCCAAAGGCAAACAAAGCACCTCTCGCTCCGAGTTTCTCCTTGCGCGGGAAGGGGCGCCTGCATGCACGATTGTCTTGTCGGAAGATCCGACGCCTGCGGTACGTCTTGCGGCGATGGAACTTCAGTTTCACGTGATGAAAATTACGGGCGCCGAGTTGCCCGTCCGGACCGATAAGGACAACGTCACGGGACCACGGGTTCTCATCGGCGACAGCGCAGCCGCGCGCGAAATGGGTTTCAAAGGGTCCGATTTCGCGCCACAGGAGTACCTCATTGCGTTTCGTCCGGAGACGTTGATTCTCATCGGGCGCGATTGGGAGGATACGGAAGCCAACCGGCGCGAACTGGGTCGGCCAATGAACTGCGGCGATACGATGGCCAGCACGCGGCAGCGGATTGACTATTGGAAAACGGTTGGCTACCCCGAACGGAGCGTGGGCGAAATGGAGCTTCCGGGGGTGTATGACGACCAGGGGACGTGTTATGCCGTCTATCACTTTATCGAGCGGTTCTGCAACGTGCGCTGGTACGGGCCGAACGAGACGAGCGTCATGCTTCCCTCGCAGAAAACGCTCGCGGTGAAAGGCGTGGACATCCGCCGTTCGCCGGCGCTCAAGTATCGCGACGCGCTCTGGTCGGGCTTTTGGCCGTTCATGCAAGGGCAGTGGGGATCCGTCACGCGCCCGGAGGTGTATCTGTTCTGGCGGCGTCTGCGGCTTGGCGGCGAGAAATGGGCCGGCAACCACACGTTCAACCGGAAAACTTTCGACACCGTGTTCACGGATCCGGAGTATCAGGCGCAAGGGCCGGGCCGTGGGCAGCAACTTTGTTACAGCAATCCAAAACTGGTGGAACAAGTCGCGCAAATTGCGCGAGATTATTTCGACGGCAAAGAGAATGCGCCGGAGGGGTGGAAGGCGGTCGGCGATTACTTTGCGCTTATCCCGGACGACAACTCGAAATTCTGCCAATGCGCCCAATGTAAAGAACGGCTGGCTTCGGGCAAGGATATGAAGACCGGCCAGTTCAGCAGCGGCACGGTGAGCAACTATTTTTTCTCGTTCGTGAATGCCGTTGCACGCGAAGTGCGCAAGACACATCCTGACAAATATATCGCCACGCTCGCCTATTGGAACTACGCATTGCCGCCCCGTGGTTTCGACATCGAGCCGAACGTCTCCATCGCCCCCTGCCTGCATACCTGCATGTACGCCATCCACAAGGAGATGCGCGAGAACGACATGAAGCTTTACAAGGAATGGTTGCAAAAGACCGAGGCGCCGATGTTCCTCTGGAACTATTATCATCATCCCATGGAGCCCGCAGTAATCGACAAATGGAAGTGTTTCCCAAACGTGATGGTGCATGAAACGGCGCGGTCGATGCGGATGTTCATCAACGATGGCATCCGGGGCATTTTCATATGCGGCGAGCAGGACATGATCGAGGGGTACGTGATAGCGAAACTGTGGGACGATCCCGATCAGGATGTGGACGTTTTGCTGGACGAATTTTTCCGCCGCTATTTTGGCGCCGCCGAAAAGCCGATGAAGAAGTTCTATCTGGAACTGGAACGGATCGCCTGCAATCCGAAGAACTATCCGAAGCCCTTCTACCGCAAGAATGGTATTGATTGGAAAAACGTCGCATGGACGCATCTGGGAACTGCGGAACGGATGGAACAACTCGGCAAATGGATGAACGAAGCGGAAGCGCTCGCGCAAACTGAACAAGAGAAGCGGCGGGTTGGCCTCTGGCACGATGCGATCTGGAAGTGGATGGAGGAAGGCCGTGCCGAGTACCTTGCCAAATCATCCCTGCAGAAAACGAGTGTGGCCAAGTAAGGAGCAACTGTGATGTCATTGGAAATGAACCGTCGTGAGGCCATTGCACTTGGAATAACATCCGTCGCATCTCTATCGCTTGCCGCTCAAGCGGGGAGCGACGTGCCTTCGCCGGTCGTGCAGGCACACGACGAAAGATTGAAGCGTGTGCTGGAATCGCAGGTCACGGACCCGCAGAGCCGATGGTGCGGCGGCATTCCGGACTCGTATGGCATACATCATTGCGGTTCCGCCGCCGGATTGCTGAGGGATGGGGCCGCAGTGTACTTTCATCCACAATCCCAGTTTCATGCGAGCAAGGAACTCTTCGCGCGGATGAAGCTGGCGGCCGGTTTTCTGACGCGTTTCCAAAACGACGAGGGAAACATCGATCTACTCTCGACGAACTTCAACTCGCCGCCTGATACCGGATTCGTAGTCCACAACGTCGCCGCCGCTGCAAAGCTGGCCAAGATGAATCATGATAAGCCGGTGCTGGCATTGGTGAAGGACTTCCTGCTTCGGGCGGGACAGGGACTGTCCAAGGGGGGCATTCATACTCCGAATCATCGCTGGTGCGTGTGTGCGGCCCTCGCGCAGATCAACGATTTGTTTCCGAACAAACAATACGGCGAACGAATCGATCAATGGCTGGCCGAAGGTATCGACATCGACGAAGAAGGACAGTACACCGAACGCAGCACCGCAGGCTACAACACCGTCGTCGATACCGCCCTCGTCGTTACGGCGCACAAATTGAGGCGGCCCGAGTTGCTCGAGCCGGTTCGGAAGAACCTCGATGCGATGGCGTATCTTCTGCATCCCAACGGCGAGGTCGTGACGGAGATTTCGCGCCGCCAGGATCTGAACACGCGCGGCACGATGGGCGGCTACTGGTTCGTGCTGCGCTATATGGCTATTCGCGACCAGAATGGGTTGTATGCGTCGATGCTGAAACCGTTGGAACCCGAACACGTCGAGTTGGCCCGGCTCATGGAGTATCCGGAACTTCGTAAAAACCTGCCCGAAGCCACACCGATACCGGAGAATTACGAACGGGAGTACAATCTGGCCGACATCACGCGAATTCGGCGCGGCAAGATGAGTGCCACGATCCTGCACAAAGAAAACAGCCGTTGGATAGCCCTGCGGTATGGCGAAGCGGTCATCAATGCGATTCGTTTCGCCGGCTCTTTTTTCGGCAAGGGCCAGTTCATTCCCACGAGCTACGAGAAAGACGAAGATGGATTTCATTTCAAACAAGAACTACAAGGACGGTACCTGCAACCCATCACGGATTCGAGTTTGCTGCCGGTGCGTCCCGATACGTGGTCCAGCCTTGTTCCGAAGCGCCGGATGAGCGAAATCTGCCGTATGGTTTACGAAGCGCATATCCGCGAGGTCGCGGCGGGTTTCGAGATCTCTATCCACGCCCATGGCACCGACAATGTCCCGTTGGTCGTCGAGATTAATCTCCGAGAAGGCGGCGAACTCTCCGGCGTGACGGCGGCGCCCAATTCAAGCGACGTATTCCTGCTGAAAGACGGATTTGCCGAATACCGCGTGGGATCCGATGCCATACGCTTTGGCCCGGGAACGTGTGAACACACTTGGGTAGAAGTGCGCGGCGCACAAGCCAAACTACCAGGCCCGAGCGTTTATCTGACTTCCTACACGCCATTTCAGCACACGTTGATTTTTCAAATGGTGTAAGCGGACTCGCCCTGCCTCTTACCTGTTCCTGGGCTGGCTATTCACCGTGGCAAATCCGGAAGAGCCACTTCTTCTATCCGCAAGTCGTGTGGATAATCGTTGATGTCGCGTCGTAGCTTGCACTTCGCACTTCGCGCTGGTTAAAACTTCCACTTGGGAACAATCTCGCCGGATGTGGGATTGGCGGGCAACTGGATTTCCTTTTGATCGGGTGCGTGTTCCTTCGGGTGATCTTTCGCGTATTGTTCGAGTTTCGGATCTTTCACTTTGACGTCTTGCGCGTAGATGGGACTTGAGAGCGCCAACATCTCGAAGGGACCGAAAGCGTCTTGCTTCTTCGGCTTGACGACCACGCGAACGCGGTAGACGCTGTAGTTCTCCGGCGTATGGTCGAAGCGCACGGTAAACGGATTGCCCTCGATCTTCTTGGAAAGAAGCGGGTATCCGTTCAGCAACACTTGGATTTCGCCGTCCTTGGCCCCGTCGATGGTCGCCTCGAAAGAAGTCGGCACGCCGAGTGGCACGATGCCGCCCACCGACGTATCGAACGTGCCGTCTTTGAGCACATCGGCCACGAATCGCAACTGCGGCCCTTTGGGACTCGCGGCTACATAGGTCCGGCCACGCCGCATACCGTCGAGAATGCCCTTTACGGATTTCTCCATGGCATGCACGAACGTGGTGGGAGCGCCCATCGGCACATCGGGACTGGCCGTGCCGCTGCCGCCGATGGCAGCCGCTTTGAGGCCGCGCACGAGTTCGGCGTCATAGAAAATCGACGCCTGCCCGTTCGCGGATAATCCGCTGGTCGCCGCCGCGAGCGCAATCGAATGTAGGAATAGACCATCCTTGCGTTCCTTGGGATCCTCGCCCAGTAGTTCGAGCGACATGGGCGGCACGGCGCGCCATCCGCGGTTCCAGACTTCCACGCCATTGACATAGGCCAGTCCCCATTGCCATGGCGCGGTGGGAAAGCATGGATGCGCGATCGCGAAGAAACCGCCTTGGGCCTGGACAACGTCGACCAGCGCCTGTGCCTGCGCAACGTCGTCGACGAATTCCGGGAACGTTCGCGGTGCGTACAGGAGGGCCACGCCGCGCTGGTCGTTGCCCCATTCGAGTGCGGGAATCAGGACGACGGAATCGGAGTGGAAACCGGGGTCCGAGCAGGCCGCCATCGTATTGCGGTCGGTTATAGCCAGAAAGTCCAGCCCGGCGCGTTCGGCGCGCCGCACGAGTTGCTCCGGTGTTTCCTTGCCGCCGCCAAAGCTCGAACGCGCGTGCAGTTCACCGCGATACCAGCCTTCCTTCTTTTCGAGCACGCGCTCATCGAATGGGATCGCCGGACGGCCGGGGATGCTGCCGGCATTGTAAGGATCCGTGCCGCATTCCTTCTCGACGCGGTCGATAGCAAAGTCGCGGTCCTGATCGAAATCGAGTATGGAAAGGCTGCCCGCCGCGCCTTCCACGAGGTTGGTCAACAGGTAGGCCGTCTTTCCGGCTTGAACAGACACATCCTTCGCATCCACCATGACCAGGACCTTCTGCCAGTAGATGAACACGTAGGCGCGGAAATTCCCCGTCGGCACATCCGCAGCCGTCCGACCCTTGGGCACTTCGATCCTCAACGGTTTGGGCAGAGCAGGGCTTTGCAACTCGACGCGCGCGGGAATGTCGTTGCCGAGGACATCCGTCACGTTTACCTCGATATGGCCCATCTCGCCGCGTTTGGTATCGGGTGACACCGGCGCGGGCTTCGCATGGTCTAAAGGCGTGGAAAGTGCCGACGGTTCCTTCTGGCCCGCGCCTGCGGAACCGGCAAGCGCCAGAATGGCCAGCGCGAGAAAGACGAGTATGAGTCTGTACATGCGGCCTCGATTCTTGTGCGGTAGATTGTGCGTACAGTGCAAATACGTCATGGCAGTAAATTGGAGTTGATATTTGCAACAGAAAACATATATACTATCCGTACGATGGGTGCTGGCCTATGGCCGGGCAGCCTTACGGAGCCGTGGGGCGCTACCCATGAGCGCATGGGTGTGGTGAGCGCCACTGCCCTACATCGTATAGAGAAATTGGCCGGATGCGTTGTCATGGTCCTCATTATACATGTTGTTATTGGGAAGTAAAAGTCGTGAGGCCATGTTAAGTTGAAAGATCCATTGGAATTCGTGGGTGCAGAGTGCCTCCACGAAGTGAAGAAAAAAAAGGAGAAAGATTATGTTGTCCAGCATCGACATCCACAGTAGTGTAGCCGTGTACGTGCAGATCGAGAACCATGTGCAATTCGCGATCTCCTCGGGACGGCTCAAGGCCGGCGACCAGTTGCCATCCGTACGCGAGCTTTCGGAACGGTTGGGCGTCAACCCCAATACCGTAGCGAAGGCCTATCGCGACCTCGAAGTCATGGGGTTGCTGTACACGCGGCGCGGCATGGGCGTGTTCGTCAACAAGAACATCGAGGGCAAGTGCCGCGAAGATTGCCGCCGTCGGATCATCGGCCGGTTGCACGAAGTCGTCGCGGAATCCAAGGCCGCCGGCATGGTGCGCAAGGAAATCATCGAGATCATCGAAGCCAGCGTAGCGCTGGATGCCAGCCCCTACGGCGAGACGCCTGCGTCCCTGACCGCCTTGGCGAAGTCGAAAAAAGCCGCGAAATAACCGGCGTTTTTCGCTCTGTTTGAATTGGCTGAGAGAGCCCATCCCTGATCGGGGTGGGCTCCTTGGCTTCTTACCGGGAATATCCCGCTGCATGGCCCTTCCGCTTTTCTCATAATCCATCGCCTAAGACAAGAAAGAAACCAAGAAATAACTGTTGACATTTCCGAGCATTTGTCATACACTATGAAAAGAAGGGCCAGCGTCTTGGGCGACGCTGAGCGGGTAAAGGCGCGCATTCGATGGATAACTCTTGACGCGTGCCCTTCATAATTGCAAATGCTCAGAGAAGGAAGAAGAAGCAATGACCGAGCTGCGGGGCGCCACAACGGCGGTGGAATTACCCAATATCGAGACGGATGCCACCGGCCGCTTGACGCACGGCGCCAAGGTGAAACGCGGCCAACTCGGAGCCGTTCAGCAGGGGCGCTACGGGACCGGCCCAGCTCCCTATGGCTACCGTCGTGGCCGGGACGGCGAAAAGCCACTCGTGGTGGACGACCGCGAGGCCGAAGTGGTCCGCATGATTTTCCGCGAATACCTCCGCCATCGCAGTACCGGCAAAGTCGTATCCTATCTGCATTCGCGCGAGGTTTTTACGCGCAAGGCCAACAGGTGGTCCCGACAAGCGATCGCCATCATTCTATCCAATCGCACCTATCGAGGACGCGTCACCTACGGCGATGTCGAGACAGAAGGAATTCACGACCCAATTATCGAGCCGGCGCTGTTCTATAAAGCAAACGCGCTCAAGGAAATGAAACGCCGCCGCCAACTTGACGAAGCCGGGCCACTCTCGCCCGAAGAATAACCCCCATCATTTTCCAACTTCAGATATCTTGATC
>CAIYET010001027.1 GCA_903925285.1 Candidatus Hydrogenedentota bacterium
CCTCTTGCGGATCAACGCGGGCCTGCAATTTCTGTGGTCTCAGGCGCCACAATCCAAAAATTTTCGGCTAGGACAGTGCAGTCGCGTATCCATTCCTGAGAGTCTTTGTCGCCCATGCCCGCCTTCTTCTGAAAGTCCGCCCAATTTGTGTGAAGAATATTGTAGCAGATGTTTTGGGTCTTCCAGAGATTAACCCCGAACGGCAAAGTCCGGACTAGTTTTGCAGCCTTATTCAACCTCTCCATTCGAGAAAGGTCGTCAGGTTGTTCGAGAAGCTGTTCGGCCAGACGCTCAATGGCGCCTGCCAGTAACAATCCGAGAGCTGTCGCATCCAGAGTTGCTCCGGCCAAACGAGCTTCTTCCAGAAGAGGTCTAACGACTTCGGACTCAAGCCCCTCTCCTTGAATCGCCCCACTAATCTTGGCGTTTAAGCATAACTCCGCCGCCAAAGCTAGGCCTTTAGGCGGAGGCGTGTTGGACCCTTTCAGAAAGCGGATCAACGGGGCATGGTGCTCGTAAACGGAGCTATATGCGGCTTCAGCCTCGCGCAGAGTCGGCTCCATGATCATGTTCAGGACTTTTCGCCGTTCATCGGCAAAAAGCGAGTTCAGAGAGTACGTAGAAGTCCCGAAGTACTTACCCAGCAAAAGTATGGTCTTCGGGAAGTCAGCCACGGCGAAAGCCTGAGAAATCTCATTCATAAGCGCCTTATATTTTTGCGCTCCCTGATATTCACCGGTGCCGCAAGCGATACTGTGATCACCAAGATGTAGTACGCCAAAGCACAAGCTTGTGGATTCGCGCGTAACCTCCGAAATGACCGTTGCCCGCCCGATTGCAAGCTTTGAGCTTCCTGCCTGAAAACTGCGATAGTCCTGCCGGGTGGCAGAATACGAATAGATCGAGCTTCGTTCACCTATTTCCTGGAACAGGGAGCTTATGGCATAGTGGGCACCCACATTCTTCATGTCGAGCATGGCGGGCCTGACGAATTTCTCATAAATTGTGCGACCGTCACCGTGTTCAGGTATGTTACTCTTGGCAAGCTCAAGATGTTCGAGAAAATCAGCTTCGAAGGAGCCTCTAAAAAGTTGGTCGGCCAACTGAAGAACTCTGCCGGCATACTGTATGACCTGAACCGTCTCAATCCCGGAAAGCTCGTCAAAAAACCAACCACAACTTGTGTACATGAGCATTGCATGGCGTTGCAGCTCCATGAGCTGCAGAATTTTGATCTCGTCCTCGGAGTCGAGTGGTCGGGTCGCGTGACGGCTCAGAAATGCGCTGACTCGGTCTGGTGATCGATCCACGATGATGTCGATGTAGTCGTCTCGCGCCGCCCACGGATCGGTCAGAAACCGTCTGGCCAATCGTTCATAAGCCGGATTCACAGCATCTCGGAGCCAGTCCAACGCCGCACGCAGAGGGGCTCGCCAAGCCTGTTTCCAACCCGGATGGCCCCCGCTGTTACACCCGCAATCCGACCGCCACCGCTCTATTCCGTGAATGCAGCTCCACGAACTGTTCTCAAAAATATCTACTTCGTACGTTGGTGGTTGATTTTCCAGGTATTGGCCGTAATTCGTCAGTTTGGCAAACCCATTGGATTCAATGTAGTGGAGCGCATAAGCGAGCGCCATGTCGCCGCCGCGATGGTGATGCCCATAGGTTTCCCCATCCGTTGCGATGTGGACGAGGCAAGGAGACGAATGGTCCTCGTGGAACTCGTACATCAGTCTGTTGGCGAACTCCTCTCCACTGTTGAGCAATTCTTCAAATGCCAGGGCCTGTGAAATGGGACCGTCGTAAAAGAACAGATTCATGACGCGGCCTGACGGTAGAGACACTTGGTAAGCCATGGTATGATCGATTCTTTCACCACTCACATCTTGCCATTCATCACCGC
>CAIYET010001028.1 GCA_903925285.1 Candidatus Hydrogenedentota bacterium
AGAAGGCGCGGATGTAAACGAAGTCATCGGCTACGATTCGGCCCTTGATCTCGCCGTCGAGGACGGCCACTTCGAGATCGTCCGGCTTCTTGTCGCTCACGGGGCCAAGATCGAACACGGCTTTCTTGGTAAGAGTCAGGTTCGGAGGGCGCAGGCCCTCGAACGCCATGACATCGCAGACTTCCTGCGACGAGAAATGCCCGCCAAGCCAGTTAGCGCCCGCGCCGAGTCCATTGCCCAGCCTCTGGACAATGGACGGATTGCCGAGGCTTCGGTGTTGTGGAATTTGTGGACGAAGCTCGCTACGGGACCCATAGGCCAATACGCCCGCGAGCGCATCGAGGAAATTCGTTCGCGGACGCGGGAACTGGGCTGGGAGGTCCAACTGGGGACCTACTGGTTGCCGCGTGTGGCCGTTTTGTGCATCGCGATCGCCGTCGTGTTCTTTCTGACGCTGGCCATCGAACGCTGGGGCGCCGCGTGGATGCCGCACCTGCGCGTCGCGATCGGCTACGCGGTGTGCGCGGGCTTGCTCGTGCTGGCGTGGCGCTCCGAGGCCAAATACGCCGGCCTCGCGCGCGTGGCATACGGCGGCGGATTCGCGGTCATGTACTTCGTCACGTTCGCCACACACTACGTACGGTTCGCGCAAGTGTTTGCGTCACCCGTGCCGACGCTGATTCTGCTGACTGTGGTGGTGGCGGCATGGACTATTGCGGCCCAGCTTCGACAATCCCAGATCATCGCCGTCCTCGTAACAGGACTCGGCCATCTTACGGTTCTGCTCTCAATCCTTACGCTGAACAGCCCCGGCTCTTTCCCCATGATGGGGCTTGTAGCCCTCAGCGCGGGCAGCGCATTTTTCCTCTTGCGCAACCGCTGGTACTACGTGGCGTCCCTCGGTCTTGTGGACAGCTACTTCAACGATTTCATGGCGTTGGCGCATGGCCACGCGGGCAATCCGTATTCGGACTTCGCTGGCTCGATGGGCGTCCTTGTGGCTTTCTTTCTGATGTTCGCGCTCGCCGAACTGTTCTCATCGGAAGAAGTCCGGCGCAAGGCCGTCCCCGGCTGGTTCCGCAACGCCTTTGTTACTGTCAACACCGCCGCATTCTTTGCGCTCGGCACCGTGGTCATGGGCCATTTCGAGTTCACACGCGGCCATCAAGACGTGTTTCGTTTCATCTTCGCGGCTCTCCTGATGGCGATTGGCCTGGGCTACCTCCGGGTTCGTGACCGAGACCCGTTGTATAACGTCTACTTCGTCAAAGCTGTATCGTTCGCAACGCTGGCGCTGGCGACACGCTACGGCGGCAACGCGCTGTCTGCGTGTCTGGCCGTCGAGATGGTCGTACTGCTCGTTTCTGCCCGCCAATCCGGTTTGGTCGTGATGCGCCTACTGGCATTCGGCGTCGCCTGCATCGCGTTCTTCCAATCGCTCGACGCCGTATCTCATATCTCGACCGACTACATGGCGCCGCAGTACGTGCCGAACGTCGTCCGCGCGGCACTCGGCGTACTGGCGTTCCTCGTATCATCCCAGATTTTGGATTTTGGATTTTGGAGTGTAGAAATCCAAAATCCAAAATCCAAAATCCAAAATCTTCTTGCGAGCACGGTGGTTCCCTACCTGTACGCGCTGGCGGGCGCGGTCCTGTTCATCGCGTACGCGTTCCCCCTGGCGCAAGCCGGACACCGCTTCGCGCTCGTCGCCGGCTTTGCCTTGGCGCTGACGGCGGCAGCGGCGCTCCTCGGCGCAAAACCCTTCGGCCTAGCCGCCGTGGGCACGATCATTCCAGCGGCATGGGCCATCGGCAGCGGCGAGATTCTGTTTAGCGAGGCCATTGACGTGCCGGTAGTCATCGCGGGCCTCGCCGCAACGGCTGCGGTAGCTCTCGCCTCGGAAGAGTCGCGCGTCGGAAAACGCACCGGCCTCGATTTTCATCAAAGCACGGTCGCACCTTACTTCCTGTACGGCGCATGCGCGTGGCTGACGGGCCTGTCGCTGCTGAAGGAATTCCCGGGCGTCGATGGCGCGTTCGTGCTGGCGGCGGCGGCCGTCGTGTCGGCAGGACTCTTTCTCGTTCTGCATCCCACGGCACTCGCCCTCGTCACCAGCGGTTTCATGCTCTTGGCCGGCCTAGTCTTTCTGCCCGATGGCAGTACGCACGCGGATCAGGCCCGAGTGGGCATGGCGGCCGCCGTGCTCGTGGTCCTTTCGTTGCTCGCCGACCGCTACTTCGCGTATCTCAAGAAGCGGTCCGCGATCGCGCCGTACCTGTGCGCCGTCTTCGTGGCCAACGCCGCTTTCGTTCTCTGGCACTTCTGCCAAAGCAGCATCCAAGATGTCTTCGGCGGACCCGAGTGGCTGATGACCGTAACCGCGCTGGCCTGCTACGGCTTCCTTGTCTACGGCGGCCTGTTTCATTCACCGGCTGCGGCTTTCGTGGCACTCGCCGGCATGCTTTACGCTTCACTCCGTCACACCGTCGAAGCATTCGATGCCACCTCGCTACGCCCAAGTCTAGTCATCGCATTTATGCTGCTCGCCCTGTTCTGGATCCTCATTGAACGTCTTTACGTCCGGCTACTGCCACGATTTGACGAAGCCTTGGACTGGGTAAAGCGCAAGAACGGGCTGGACCTGAAACGGCCGGAGACCTCCTATGCCCCCATCGCCTTGGCTACGCTCCTTCTCGTCGTATTACTGAACCGGATCCCGCACCTTGCAAGTGCCAACCTCGCACTCATCTCGATCAGTTGGTTTGCGCTGGCCGCCGGCCTTTTTGTTGTGTCGCTCGTTTTCCACCAACGGTTCTATCGCTACGCCGGACTCGCCGTCATCATGCTCTCACTGGGCCGTCTTTTCCTGATCGACATGAAAGAACAAGACCCATTGCTACGCGTGGCAGCGTTCGCAATCGTCGGTGGCGGTCTGTTGTGCATCAGCATCGGATACTACAAATGGATGGCCCGTACACGACTCGGACGGCAAAACAACATGGGCGAGGATCTTACGGCAACGTCTAACGATACGCGATGAAAGGGGGATTCCACCATGAAAGCACCGCTGTACGGTATAAAATACGTTCTCAACCATTATCTTCTCAGAAAGCCAATGCCTCTTATACGCGGGCTGGTTCTCACCAACCGCTGCAACTTGCGATGTCAGCATTGTCGGCTGGATGAGCGCGCCCCCAACGACCTGGATTTCGAGGAAGTGGTCGCTGCGATCGACGCCTTTCACGGCGAAGGCGGCCGTTGTCTTTATCTTGAGGGCGGCGAACCGTTTCTGTGGCATGACGGGCGGCATGGCCTGAATGATGTCGTCGACTACGCCCATGGCATCGGGTTTCTGACCGTAGTCATCTATACGAATGGCACGCATCCCATTGGCACGTCCGCCGACACGGTGTTTGTCAGTATGGACGGGCTTCGGGCCACCCATGATGCCCTCCGAGGAGAATCGTTCGACCGAATCGTGGGGAACATCCAGGACTCGGCACACGCATCTCTCTATATCAACTACACGATCAATAACCGCAACAAGGACGAGATCCGTGCGTTCTGCGAATATGTACAGGGTATGGAGCGCATCCGCGGCATCTTCTTCTACTTTCATACGCCGTATTATGGACGTGACGCGCTCTACATCGAACCCGAAGAGAAACACCGTATTTTGCAAGACCTGTTGCGTCTTCGGAAACACTACAGAATTCTGAATTCGCGAGCAGGGCTGCACGCGGCGTTGAGAAACGATTGGAAACGCCCGGTGGACGCGTGTTCGGTATATGAAAAGGGTGCGGTCTATCGGTGTTGCAGGTATTCGGACGATCCCGCGTTGTGCCAGGAGTGTGGATATCTGAGTTATGCCGAAATCGAGCAAGTCCTCAAGATGAAGCCTTCGGCTATACTCAGCGCCCTTCAGTACTTCTGACAGGAGATAGGAGTTAGGAGTTAGGAGTTAGAATGAGAACAGCGCACTTCACCCTCTGGGTGAGTGCAGTTCTCAATGCCAGATAGGCGGAAGTTCCATGCTGTCGCCATTCTAACTCCTAACTCCTAACTCCTAACTTCTAACTTTTTGTGAGGAATGAACGATGGAACAGTTTATCCGACGGTTTCTCCTGAAGCGCTTGACCGGAGAGCGCGAGATCCTCTTCACAAGGGCGGTCCCATCACGGGAGGAACTTCGCGCAAAGCTCGAAAGCATCGATGCACTCGGTATCTACCTACATATCCCCTTCTGTGAACAAATATGCCCGTACTGCCCGTATAACAAGGAGATATACAGCGACGAACTGGCAAAAGGATATGTCAACGCCGTTAAGAAAGAAATCGACTTCTACGCTGACCTCGTAGGCAATAAGCCGATCACCTCGTTCTATATAGGCGGTGGAACCCCGACGACCATGCTCGATACCGGTCTTGCCGACATGATCGGGCATATTCGCGATGCGCTCGATGTGCGGTGCGACATCCACATGGAAAGCCATCCCAATCATTTGAGCGCCGAAAACTTGAGCAAGATCAAGTCCATTGGCGTCCAACAGTTGAGCATCGGCGTCGAGGCGCTCGTCGACCGGCATCTCAAGGCCCTCTGTCGGCCGTATACCGTGAACGGCGTCAAAGAGGCTGTAGGACGCGCCGTTTCGCAAGGGTTCAAATGCGTGAACGTGGATGTGATGTTCGCACTGCCGGGCCAGACCTACCAGGAGATCGAAGAGACGGGGCATCAACTCGTGGCGCTGGGCGTCGACCAGGTCGCCGCCTACCCCTTGTTCCGCTTTCCCTACACGCCCCTGGGAAAGGCCTCCAAGACTCGGTATCACGTACTCTTCCAGAGCCTCAAGAGACGAAGAATGTTAGGCATTCTCGAAGACATCTTCTATCAGGCCGGGTATGAGAGGAGTTCCGTGTGGGCATTCACCAAACGGGGAGTGCCCCGATATTGTTCGGTGACGGTGCCGCTTTATGTAGGACTTGGCGCAAGCGGCGGCACGTATCTCAAGGACGTATTCTACGTGAACACCTTCAGTGCAGCCGAATACATCAAGGCCTTGGCGGAGGACCGGATGCCCATCGCACTGTCGCTCGATCTGACAGAGCGAATGCAGCGATCAGGGTGGTTGTACTGGCGGATTTACGAGACCCAGTTCACCAAGGCCGACTACCAGGAACGATTCGGAGAAAGCATAGACAGCGCCTATGGCGGGTATCTACGATTCTTGAAACGGCTCGGCTTCCTCAAAGACGACGGGAAGCGCGTCGTATTATCGGATCGCGGCTCTTTCTGGCTCCATGCCTGTGAAGACATCGTGTCGATTGACTACATCAGCAAACTCTGGGGTACATCAAAGCGCGACCTATGGCCGGAGAAGGTGGTTCTGTAAAAAAAGAGCGATGTTCGCCATCGGGTCTTCTTGCCTTCTCCGGGCACTCTCGATTATTCTGCTTTCAACATTGAACTCCACTGGACACGGTGGAAGAGGAGCGAAACATGAGCGAAAAGCCCGTTGAACGCCTCATCGTCGACGGATTCGCCGGCATGAAACACGTCGAACTCGACATCGGCAGAATAAACCTGCTCATCGGCCCGCAGGCAACAGGAAAAAGCGTTTGCGCAAAACTCCTCTACCTCTTTAAGTGTTTCCCCTGCAAACTTTTCAATCGGCGGATCAGTATGGGGCCAAAGGGCGACGACAAGGAGGATTTAGACTCCCTGATCGCTGAAAGTTTCGAGAGATACTTTCCTCGTGACTCGTGGCCTTCCGGTGCGTATAGTGCGGATTACCAAATTGGCGAGCTATTCGTCTCCGTGAGACGATCGTCAAGGTCGTCTGCAAAGCCCGTGTTCAGCTACTCGCACTATTTCCTTGAATCTTACCGCGAGGCGTGGGATGAGCAAGACTCACTGCATGAAGGCCAAATGGTGTTCTTAGGGGTCGATGGCCTTGACCTTGTAGATCGCCTCTTTGACAAGCTTAAAGCTAAGGTTGGTGATGGCATTACTGAAACACAGACATTTGTTCCTGCAGGACGCTCTTTCTTCGCGAATCTTCGCAGAAATACATTTACGATCTTGTCGACAAACAACACTATCGATCCATTCCTGCTTGATTTTGGCGCATCTTACGAATGGATTCGAAGGTTCGCCGATAGATTCCAAAATAAGGAGGGAAGTGGGAGCAGGGGCCTCGAACGGAGTATTGCTCAACTGTATAGCCAGATCCTCAGGGGTAAATACGTCGCCGATAACGATGATGACTTCCTGCTTCTCGAAGATGGAAGAAAGGTTCGGGTAGCCAATGCTTCATCCGGCCAACAAGAAATGCTTCCTCTTGCGTTAATATTCCGATCTCTCGCTGGTCGAGGCAAGGGCAATGGCAATACCCTTTATGTCGAGGAGCCGGAGGCACATCTCTTTCCCGATTCACAGCGAAGCATAGTCAATCTGATGGCAACGCTTTTCAATGGCTCATCCGATCCGCTTCAGATGGTCATTACTACGCACAGCCCGTATATTCTTGCCGCGTTCGACAATCTCGTTCACGCTGGTGTCCTGGCGCGAACGTTGCCCAAGCGAAAATTATCTCAACTGTACAAGATTGTTCCGAAAGAGCAAATCCTGGACCCCGCGGACCTACGGGCGTACGCCTTACTCGAAGGGCGGGAAAAGAATCTGATAGATCCCGAAACGGGCCTGATCTCCGCAGACATTATCGACGGGGTATCAGACGAACTTGACGAGCAATTCAGCAACCTGCTTGGGATTGAGTGAACATGCTCGATCTCAGTTCCTGGACAACCGAAAGCCAAGATTCCACCATAGTCTTTAGACAGGCGCAGAGCCGCATAACGTTCCTCAATCCCAAGAAACGGAAGGTGCGGAAAATAGCGGTCGACGGTCATGTTCCCATAAAAGGTAAGCGTTGCGACTACTTGCTGATCGATTTCGCACAGAAAGAGCACTACATCGAACTAAAGGGTTCTCGCGTCGAACACGGCATCGAGCAAATCGAGTCTACCGTTCAGCAAGTCAGTCCGTGCCTAAACGCCAACTGGAAGAAGCGCCGGAAATACGCTTACGTCGTCTATTCGGGCAAATCCGTGAAGTCGAAGTCGTACGAGCGGAAATATGCCGTCAAGTTCAAACAGGACTACAATACCCTCCTCAGAGTATGTCGTTCTGGGCACGAAGTCCTTCTGCAAGATTCATGAGATCTGTTTCGCGCTTGCCGAAGTCTTACCCGTGCGGGCATAATGCATGTGGAACGGTTAACATCGATTGGGAGTCGGGCTTATGAAAGGTGTGGTGCTGGCAGGCGGTATGGGGACGCGGCTGCGTCCTTTGACGCGGGTTACGAATAAGCATCTGTTGCCGGTGTATGACAAGCCGATGATCTTCTACCCGATTCAGACGCTGGTGGATGCGGGGATCACGGAGATCATGCTGGTTACGGGCGGAAACAATGCGGGCGAATTCTTGCGTCTCATCGGGAACGGTGAGGAGTTTGGCCTCGAACACATGAACTACGCCTATCAGAAAACCGAGGGCGGTATCGCGCACGCGCTCCGGCTTGCGCGCCATTTCGTTGGCAACGACAAAGTGGCGGTGATATTGGGCGACAATTTCGTCCAGGGCAGCGTGCGCAAGGCCGTACAGGATTTCATGGAGCAGCCGCGCGGCGCGAAGATCTTCCTCAAGGAAGTGCCGAATCCGCAGGAGTTCGGCGTGGCCGTACTCGATGGCGACAAGGTCGTGCGCATCATCGAGAAGCCGCAGGTGCCGCCGTCGAACCTCGCGGTCATCGGCATCTACCTATACGACTCGGCCGTGTTCGAGATCTGCGAGACGCTCGTCCCGAGCGACCGCGGCGAACTCGAAATCACGGACGTGAACAACGAGTATATCCGGCGCGGGGTCATGACTTACGAAGTCATCGACGGCTGGTGGGCCGATTGCGGGAGTTTCGAAGCGCTCTTGCGCTCGAACCTGCTAGTCGCACGGGAACGCGGCGTCGATGTCTGATAAGAAGGCTGTAGGAAGTGAGGCTTTAGGCTGTAGGCACAGCCTAAAGCCTAAAGCCAGTAGCGGTTCATCAGAGCGGCTGTGCGTCCCTTGAGTTCGGTCAATGCGGCGGCGGCATGCGTGTTGCCAGCCAGATGTTCGAGCATCAGTCGGCCTTCTTCCTTGCACAGTTCGTCGTGTTGCGGAAAGACCTCGCGCATGAGAAACAACGCGTACTTCACGAGCCGGAACGGGCCGAATGGGCGCGCGATTTGGTTGGGCAACGCCTCGACGGCGACCGAGTACAATGCCTTGACGCTATCGGCCAGGTCGTCGAGTGCGGATGACGGCGCGAACACGATCGAGTAGTACCAAGTGAAGAATTCGCCGCGCTCGACGCCATGCGAATCGCTCGAGCCGACAATCGGAATTGCCCGTCCTTTAGCGCGTTCCTCGTGGTAGCGCGCGACCTGCAACGTGTTCGAATCGATCTCGTTGAGATGGTATCCGCCGATCAGTTCGAGGGCGTCGAAGGGCTGCGTCTCCAACAGGTAGGTGGTCAGCGCACCGGCCGGACTGTATCGGTGCGCGGTGAACCAGTACGGGTGGCAGAACACACCCAGTCCGCCCCCCTCGCGGATTTTGTCGAAACACCACACGCACGACGCGTACAGGTACGGGTCGACTCCGGGTGGCAACGTGCCGAGGCGTGAGATGATGCCCGCGACCTGTGCGCGATACGCAGGCTCGTCCGCAAACAACTCGTTGATGCTGAAACGCGCGCCGAAGTTGACCATATGGACGTGGCTGTCCGGCGGATGGATTTCCTCGCCGCGAAAAATGTGCAGGTCGATATCGACGCCGTCGAACGCGCGTTGTGCCTCGATCGAGGGCGCGTAACGCCGGTGATCGGTGACAGCCATGAAATCGAGGCCGATCCCGCGCGACGCGGACGCGATGTATCCGGGCGATTCCATGCCGTCGGACCGGAAACTGTGTTGATGGAAATCGCCCTTGTACGGCGTGCGTGCGAACAGGTCCGGTTCGAGCGAGTACAGGCGGAAATCGCCAAGGGTCTTACGTCCCTTCTCGGAGATCTCCTCAAGAAAAAGCACGTGTTCCTGTTCGCCCTCGAAATAGAGTCGAATCTGGATGGTTCCGTCGACGATTTCAAAGGGAATCCGCGGCGCGTCGAGCCGCCAGCCCGCCGCGCGCAAGGCTTCCGCGTCGGCGCTACGCGCGGAGAATTCCTCGACCGGATAGTAGGACAGTTCGTACGTCGGGCAGGAGGCGCGGCGGCCTTGCGCCTCCGACTTGTTGGCGTCGAACCGTACGTGATCGTACAACGGAGCAATCGTTACGGTCGTTTCGCGGTCGGCGGGGACCACCTTCGGCACGGCATCGAAATAGCAGTTCTCTTTCTTCATAGATAGATGAACGAAAGGTTGACGCGCACATCGGAATGGAGGCTTTGCTTAACGGGACATGTTGCGCCAGCCTGCTCGAGGCGTTTCTTATCGTTTTCGGAAAGCGCGAGCCCCTTGGGTAACGTGATCGTCACCGTGATCGCGCCGATGCGGCGAACGGGATCCGCGACCATCTCTTTCGTCACGTGGACGCGCGTGCCCGCGATGTCGATGCCGATCCTTTGCGCAGCGATTCCCATGATCGTAACGATGCACGATCCGAGCGCCGCCGCGACGAGGTCCGTCGGGCTGAAGGCTCCGCCCGTGCCGCCATTGTCGACGGGCGCATCGGTCGCAATCGTCTGCATCGACGGGCCATGTGTCGCCGCACAGTGCAACTGTCCTTGATACTCGATATCCATCTCGACTGCCATGTACGTGCTCCCGGGTTTGCGGATAGACCGCTTCCCCTGTTACCTTGATGTTTGAACCGGTGCAAGCATAATGGCTTTGCACGTACCGAGGCAAGGAAAACGTATATGGAAATCGTCATTCGCACCACGGCGGAAGCAGCGGCGGAATTGACCGCGTCCGTCATCGCGCGGGAAATCAGAGGCAACCCGCATCTCGTTCTCGGCCTAGCCACGGGCCGGACTATGGAAGCGGTCTACCGCATCCTCGTGCGCAAACATCGCGAGGAAAGGCTCGATTTCGCGGAGGTGACCACGTTCAATCTCGACGAGTACGTCGGCGTGCCGCGCGAGCATCCCGGCTCGTACCGGTATTACATGAACGAACACCTTTTCGGGCGCGTGAACATCGAGTCGGCGCGTACGTTCCTGCCCAACGGGATGGCGAGCGATATCCCGACCGAATGTCGGCAGTACGAATCGCGCATCCGCAATCGCGGCGGCGTCAACCTTCAATTGCTCGGCATCGGGCGTAGCGGGCACATCGGTTTCAACGAGCCGCTTTCGGCATTGCGTTCGCGGACGCGTGAGAAGCCCCTTACGCCGAAGACTATCGAACAGAACAGTCCGATGTTCGGCGGACCGGACCAAATGCCCCGCTGGGCGATTACGATGGGCGTCGGGACGATTCTCGAGTCGCACCGTTGCATCTTGCTCGCGACGGGCGCCGAGAAGGCCGAGATCATCGCAAAAGCGGTCGAAGGCCCCATCACGTCGATGATCTCCGCCACGGCGCTCCAACTGCATCCGCATTGTACGGTAGTCGTCGACGAAGCGGCGGCGTCACACCTCGAACAGACCGACTATTACCGATGGGTCTTCGAGAATGAGCGCGATTGGGCGGATTTCCGATGAGACCACGTTTGAATAGTGGCCGGGGACTGAGTCGCCGTTTAGGTTCCGATGTCATGGATATGGGCCAGCGCACGCGCTCGTGCTTGCGCGGGTTTAGATGCTGAAGCGAACCGAAGGAGATAGCAAAATATCATGAGCGTATTAGGTAAGCAAGTTCATTTGAACCGTATTTTCAGCCACCCTTCCGGGCGTATCCTAGCCGTGGCGGCCGACCACATGATTAACTATCGGGAAGGGATACCCGAAGGACTCCGCCCGATTCAGGACACGATCAGGCAAATCGCCGAAGGGCGTCCCAGTTCGATCACGCTGAATAAAGGCGTTGCGATGCGGTGTATGGGAGAATTCGCTGGCCGTATTCCGCTGATCATCCAGCAAATGGCGCTCACACCTGACCGTCCCGGTTTCGCCGACCATGCGGAAGTCGAGGAAGCCGTAGCGCTCGGTGCGGACGCGATTGCCGTAGCCATATTGGTGAAGTGCGAAGGCGACTTGGACAACCTCAAACGCCTGGCGACGACCGTGCGCGAAGCCGAACGATATGGATTGCCGGTCGTTACCCACATCTATCCCATCGTCATGAAAAACGGCGCTGCTGCCGTCAGCACCGCGCCCGAGGACGTTTTCTATGCGGTCCGCGCCGGTCTCGAGATGGGCGCCGACGTGATCAAAGCGCCTTATACGGGCGACCCGCAATCCTTCGGCGATATCGTTGCGGCGACGCCTGTGCCTGTCGTGACCGCCGGCGGTCCGCGATGCGAAAGCCTCGAAGAGGTCGTCGCCATGATGCGCGACGTCGTGCGTAGCGGGGCGGCGGGCAGTACCGTCGGACGCAACGTTTGGGGCTTTCCCAATATCCCCGAAACGATCCGGCAACTGAAAGCCGCACTCGAAATCGCCGACTGATATCGAGCTTCGCGACCGCCTTCGTCGGACCTGTCCGACTGCATTCTCTATCCTTTTGCCTTGTCTTCCCAACGGGGATATAATGGGGTTATGTAGTATGTACCACAGGCAACGCACGGGAGGTCAGCTTTCATGAACGCAGTGCCTATTGTTATTGGCTCAATCCTTTTGATGCTATTGGCTTACCGCTATTACTGTGCATTCCTTGCGGCCAAGGTCGTGGCGCTGGACGATAGCAGGCAGACGCCTGCGTACGCGTTGCGCGACGGCACGAACTACCACCCGACGAACAAGTACGTCCTTTTCGGTCACCATTTCGCGGCCATATCCGGAGCGGGACCTTTGATCGGTCCGGTGCTTGCCGCACAATACGGTTATGCGCCGAGCTTGATATGGATGTTGGTCGGCGCGGTCATGGCGGGCGCGGTACACGATTTCATGATCCTCGTCGCGTCCGTGCGTCGAAACGGGAAATCGCTCGCTGAAATCGCGCGGCACGAGGTAAGTCCGCTCGCCGGCGCGATCGCGTCGGTCGCGGTGCTTATTATCATCATCGTAGCGTTGGCGGGACTCGGAATGGTGGTCGTCAACGCGCTCGCGGAAAGTTCATGGGGCACCTTTACTATTATGATGACGATTCCGATGGCTCTCTTGACCGGCCTGTGGATGTATCGCATACGGCCCGGCCACATCGCCGAGGCGAGCGTCATCGGCGTCACGGGCGTCATTGCCTCCGTCGTTATCGGCGGATGGATTCCAGGCTCGTTCCTGGGGCCGTATTTCACGCTGTCCAAGGAAGGCATCACGCTGGCGATCGCGGTCTACGGCTTTATTGCGTCCGTGTTGCCGGTATGGATGCTGCTGTGTCCGCGAGACTACCTCAGTTCCTATCTGAAAATTGGCACCATCGCCCTGCTGGTTATCGGCGTCATGGTCGTACATCCCGACCTTAAGATGCCCGCATTCAACATGGACTACATTACAAACGGCGGACCAATTATCCCTGGGAAGTTGTTCCCATTCCTGTTTATCACCATTGCCTGCGGGGCAATATCGGGATTTCACGCGCTCGTGGGTTCGGGCACCACGCCGAAAATGATTACCAAAGAAACGGACATGAGGATGATTGGTTTCGGTGCTATGCTCGTCGAAGCGATTGTCAGTGTGATTGCGCTGGTTGCGGCATGCTCGCTGTTCAAGGAAGACTACTTCGCAATCAATGTCTCGCCGGAAAAGTTTGCCACCATGGGGTTGACGCCCGTGAATCTGGGCCTCCTGTCGCAGCAAGTGGGCGAACATGTCGTGGGACGAACGGGCGGCGCGGTTTCGCTGGCCGTTGGATTTGCGCAAATTTTCTCCGCATTGCCGGGCATGAAGTTTCTCATGTCCTATTGGTACCACTTCGCCATCATGTTCGAGGCCTTGTTCATCCTGACGACGATCGACACCGGGACGCGCGTGGCGCGTTTCCTGGTGCAGGAGTTTGGCGGGCGCATTTACAAACCCTTCGAGAGAACCGACTGGCTTCCCGGCACGCTCCTGTCGACCGGCGTGGTCGTCTTCGGCTGGGCCTATTTCATTTGGAGCGGCAACATCGCGACCATTTGGCCCATGTTCGGCGCGGCCAATCAACTGCTTGCCGGCGTGGCGTTATCCGTGGCGACGATTGCCTTGATCAACGCAGGGAAGGTTCGCTACATCTGGATCACCGTGCCGCCGCTGATATTCGTGAACGTCACAACGCTCTATGCGGGCTGGCGCAACGTGTTCGACAACTTCCTGCCGTTGATGATGGGCCAGAAGACCGGCAGCCGGTTCCTGGGCGGCGTCGATGTGGTCTTGACAGCCGTCATTATGGTTTGCGCGGTCGTCGTGCTCATCGAATCCGCACGCCGCGCGTACCGCGTCCTTGTCCTGGGCCGCTACACCGTGCACGGCGTGGAAGTGCGCGCGACCGATCCCGGCTTCGCGCCACCGGAATACGGCGAGGCGTAGGCTCCCCTTATCTTCCAGACCCTAATCCCAAGCAGCCTCAATACCTCGTTCGAGTATTTCTTGGACGACAAGATACACACGAGTACCGGTTACGCTGGGCCACCGTTCACTTGGATCCGTGTCCAACTTTTGCGCCCGTGCGAGGGCGTCTCCGACATGAGGACGGCAAATTCGAACTATCGCGTTGCATTCCCCCGGAACGGTCAAGGGCCGCTTCTTTCTCGACGTTAAGCCCATTACACGTGTCTACCTGACGAGTTTTCTTGCGTCCCCGATGAATGGGATCGCGCCAAAACGCCCATTAAGATATCCCTTCGACAACTTGAGATCCGAACGTACCAACTTGTAGTCCGACAATGAACCGAGATGACTTCCGCCGCCCTTGTCCTTCTCGACAAACCAGATCTCGTCGCGACGGAGAAGATCGAGATCAAGGAGGTTCGTTTCGTGCGTCGTAACGAGAAGTTGCGAACCGGCCTTGTTCTCCGTCACTCCTTTCAAGAAGGCTTCAACCACAAACCGGCAGAGCAGAGGATGCATGCTTCTATCCAGCTCATCTACGATAAACACAGCATTCGTCTTCCATGCTCCAAACAAGATCGGCGCCAAGTGCATTAGCCGTTGGGTTCCATCGGATTCCTCTCGCGTGTTAAAATCCACCGACTTCATGCCCTTACATTGATGCCGGGTCTTAAGGGTGAGTAATAAAGGCTCGTCTTTTGCTTGTCTGCGAATAGCGAAGAAGCCCTTTCCATACGTGGTCGACACCGACCCCATTTCTGCATCAGTAAGAGCGTCGCGTAAGAGCTTCCTGTCATCTTCGGGGAGGTCTGGGAATAGACGCTCAAGATCCAGCGGTTCGGCATTGACGGAAATATCCTCAATACCCGTATCGGCCAATTGCAGCAATCGTGCAAGGTATTCCATAAACTCCTTATCGCTTTCGGCTCTCAGTGTCAGCGTACTGTAGAAACTTTCAGGCGAGATGATCTTTAGTTTTGTTTGGAACCACTGCATGATCGGTTTCAGTTCGGTGACGTTGCGTTCATTGGCCTCCGTCAGAAACAGTTGGTTTGGCCTCGTCCCTTCCGCTACGAATTCAAGGCGCTGCTTTTCTTTCCCAGTCTTGGCCAAGTGGTCGCCGATCTCGACATGAGCTTTGCCTTCGGATGTAACCCGTTCGAACAGCCGTATTTCTTGAGATTTGACGACGGCAAAAAGCCATTCTTCTTGAACCACGTGCGAAGAAACCACGAAGCCATAGGTGTAGAGTACGCCCTCATGCTTGAGGACAAACTCGAATCGTGCCGGCGCCTCGCTGGTCTTAACGTCGAGTCGAAAGGGGATGACCGGTATCGAATCCTCGCCACGGGTGCCTTTCACGATCAACTCTTGTGCAAAGGCAAGTGCCTTGATGAGATTCGATTTTCCCGAGGCATTGGCACCGTATATTGCCGCAAAGGGGACCGCCTGTACGCGCTTGCCCGCAGCTTCATCCGTGAGGATATGGTCGGGATGTATACGGCTTTTCGCCGGAACAAGGTTCAATAAGGTTTCGTCTTTGAAAGAGCGAAAGTTCGCTACCATGAACTGAAGAAGCATAATAATTACCCCGCTTGTGCGTTTTTCTCACAGAAAACCGATTGGATAATACCACTATCCTCCACACAAGTCAAGATAAATCGGTTTTTTCTCGTTAAGTCATCGTGAGCAGCCGGCAACAATCGCGATCTCTCCATCGCCTTTGAAATATCTCCGTCGAAAATACGATGCGGATTTGTAAGTCTTCTTGGCGTGGACTGCCCCTGAGCGTTCGAAGTATAATGACGGCATGGATTTCGAGTGGGATGGATATGAGGCAATCGTGAATCTCCACGAGGAAAATCTATGAAGAAGGTTAAGTCCGCCGAGAACGACGATCTTCGCCCTGAGTATCGTCGCGAAGACCTTGGAAAGGGTGTTCGTGGTAAATACTTTGCGGCATATCAGAAAGGTTCGAACCTCGTCCTGCTCAGCCCAGACGTTGCAAAAGCATTTCCAACGTCCGATGCTGTAAATGAGGCGCTTCGCGCTTTGCTCCAATTGACCGAGCAAACACAGAAGCTCGCCCGTCGCTAAGAGTGACAGTCGAGTTGAGCCGCTATTGGGAGCAGCCGGCAACGACCGCGATCTCGACGTCGCCTTTGAAATATCTCCGTCGAAAATACAGGGCAACGTTCACGAGACCGATCAGCACGGGGACTTCAACCAGCGGGCCAATCACGGCGGCAAAGGCGACGCCGGAGTTGATGCCGAATACGGCGACGGCTACGGCAATGGCCAGTTCGAAATTGTTGCTCGATGCGGTAAACGAGAGCGTGGCGCTTTGCGCGTAATTGGCGCCGACTTTCTTGCTCATGAAGAAGCTGAGCAGGAACATCGCGACGAAGTAAATCAGCAATGGGATGGCGATACGGATTACGTCCATCGGGATCTGGACGATCAGGTTGCCTTTGAGGCTGAACATGACGATGATCGTGAACAGGAGCGCGATGAGGGTGATCGGGCTGATCTTCGGGATAAACTTTCCGCGATACCATTCTTTGCCCTTGGCCTTAACTAGTACGAGGCGCGTCAGCATCCCGGCGAGGAAGGGGATGCCGAGATAGATAAAGACGCTCTTGGCGATCTGGGCAATGGTGATGCTGACCGCGACGCCCTGAAGGCCGAACATCGGTGGCAGGATGGTGATGAAGATCCACGCGTACACGCTGAAGAAAAACACCTGGAACACGCTGTTGAGGGCAACCAGTCCGGCACAATATTCGGTATCGCCTTTGGCGAGGTCGTTCCAGACGATGACCATGGCAATGCAGCGCGCCAAGCCGATCATGATGAGTCCGACCATGTATTCCGGCTTGTCGTGCAGGAAAACGATGGCGAGTGCGAACATGAAGATCGGACCGATGACCCAGTTCTGCACGAGGCTCAATCCGAGCACGCGGTAGTTGCGAAACACGTCGCCGAGTTCCTCGTATTTGACCTTCGCCAAGGGCGGATACATCATGAGGATGAGGCCAATGGCAATCGGAATGTTCGTTGTACCAACCTGGAACCGGTTGATGAACGCCTCGACGCCGGGGATGAGATATCCCGCCGCCACGCCAATAGCCATGCCCAGGAAAATCCAGAGCGTCAAAAACCGATCCAGAAACGAGAGCTTTTTCATCACGCCGCTGCTCATACATCTATCTCCTATTCTATTCTACGCCAATGATTTCTTTCCCGTCACGTACAAGCTCGTGACAAACTCGCTCATCTTCGTTCCGGGCGGAAGGCTTTCCATGATTTTCCGGAACAGAGGGTCGTTCCAGTCGGTCATCGTGTCCACATAGTCCCGCTTTTCCGTCAGCGTGATATCCACCAGACCGGCATCTCGTGCCATGCGTTCCGTCTCTTTCACCAAGACCGCTCCGGCAATACATCCCACGAGTGCTTCGACCATCTCGGCAACTTCTTGCGGGATAGGCTGGAGCAACGCCAAGTCCGACACGGCCACGCGCCCGCCCGGCTTGAGTACGCGAAACATTTCGCGCCAGACCCGGGGTTTGTCCGGCGACAGGTTGATGACGCAATTCGAGATGAGCACATCCACGGAGTTGTCCGCCACGGGCAAGTGTTCGATTTCGCCGAGCCGAAACTCGACGTTGTCCAGACCGCTACGCTCTTGGTACGTTTTTGCATTATGGCGCGCCTTGCTCAGCATCTGGGCTGTCATGTCCACGCCGATGGCGCGGCCCGTCGCGCCGACTTTGCGGCCGGCGATGAATATGTCGAACCCGCCGCCGCTGCCGAGATCCACAACGACCTCGCCCGGTTTCAACGACGCCAGCGCTACGGGGTTGCCGCACGAGAGGCCCATGTTGGCGCCTTCCGGCAACGAGGCCAAGTCGTCCTGAGCGTATCCGATCGACTCGGCCAACTTCGCGGCATCGTCGCCGGACGAACCGCAACACGATGCGACGGGACCACAACAAGCCCCCTGTTCTGCAATAGCAGCGTATCCGTTCCGGACTTTTGTATGAATTGCGTCGGTATGATCTCGATTCGATTCCATGACTGCTCCCTTTCCATGAAGGCGCGGATTACGCCGTGCCGTTAGATATCTTGCCGTCGACAAGCCGAAGCGTCCGCCGCGCTATCTGTGCAGCCCGCATGTCGTGCGTCACCATGACGATGGTACGTCCCTCGGTATTCGCTTCCTTGAGGAAACTCTGCACGGATTGTGCATTCTCCGGGTCCAAATTGCCGGTCGGTTCATCCGCAAGAATGATCGGAGGATCATTGGCGAGCATGCGGGCCAGCGCCACGCGCTGTTGTTGTCCGATGCTGAGTTCCGACGGTTTGTGGTCGAGTCGGTCGCCGAGTCCCACGCGTTCCAGAAGGGCCGTGGCGCGTCCTCTTTGTTCTTTGTCCGACAGCTTGGCCAGGAAGAGCGGGATTTGGACGTTCTCGAGCGCGGTGAGGTAGGGAACAAGGTTGAACGTCTGAAAGACGAACCCGATTTTTTCTCGCCTGACCAGAGCACGCCGGTTCGAGGTCAAGTCATACAGGGATTGTCCGTCCACGAGGACACTCCCCGATACGGGAGAGAGCATGCCGCCAAACATCAGCAGAAAAGTGCTCTTGCCGCTTCCGCTTGGCCCAACGATGGCAACAAAATCTCCCTTGGGAATCTCGATGGTCACGTCGTCCAATGCCGTTATCGTTTTTCCGCGATGCCGGTAACTCTTGCTGACGGATTGCATGTCGAGCATGGGCTATATCTCCTGATGGGCGGTAGCGGGATCGAGACGCGCCGCTTGACGTGCGGGAAAATAACTGGCCACGAGCGAAATGGCTACCGCCACGCCAAGCGCCCATAACGCCAAGCTTGGCATGGGGAGGACAATCACTCCGGCGATTCGCGGGCCGAATACCACGGCAATGGCCGTGCCCAGAAGATAACCGGCAACGCCGCCCGCAAGCCCAAGCAAGAGCGCTTTGAGCAGGAACATCTTGAGGACTACGCCGGAACCGGCGCCGAGCGCCATGAGCGTGCCGATTTCTTTGCGCCGCTCGAAGACATTTGAATACATGTAGTTCGCGATGCTTGCCCCGCCGACGAGCACGATGATCGCCAGAAAAAGCAACGATAACCGCGCCATCATCTGGTTGGTCTTGACCTGCGTGTCCACAATCTGGGTGATGGTAACTACCTTGGCTTCAGGCAGAAGGGTATTAATCTTCTGAACCAGCCCCTTGGATATCTGGTTACAGCATCCAACTATTTCTATGGCGTTCAGCACGGGGCCTTTTCCGGCGAGTTGCTGTACGGTGTGAAGGTGCGCAAAGATTCGCGAGTCATCCACGGTGCCGGTCGCGGGCAAGACAGCGGTAACCGCGAAGGGCTTGTCGAGCAGTGTCAGCGTATCCCCCTCCTTGATTCCCATCGCCGTTCCGACGTCCGCACCGACAAGGGCTTGGTCGGCCTCAAGCGTACTGATAACTCTCTTGCGAACGAGCGTTTCCTTTGCTGGCTCTGCCGTGGCCCCCGGAACATCCACGGTACCGCAGTTCTGCGGACGCGAGAAGATACCGGCGCCCTGCCAGGCGGCCTTGGCCTGGAACTCATTCGTCGGCAGAATCCCGGTCAGGGTAAACCGTTTGCCATTCAGTTCCACGGGAACGGATAGCTTTGGCGAAAGGTTGTCGAGTCCCTGAAGATCCGACGTGGCAAGACGCGTTACGTATTCCTCGGGAAATTACTCGCCTTGCATATCCGCGCCATAGTAATCTTGAAGCGAAGCGGATTTTGGCAGGATAAGGATGTTGGCGCCCAGCGCGTCCAATTCTCTCGCGACGGCCTTTTCCGAGTAGAAGGTGATGTTCTTCACGGCAACAATCACGCTTATCCCGAGCAGGATGGCCACAAAACTCGTGGCAAGTTGGTTTTTTCGCTCGAAGATCTCTCGCCAAACAAAGGTCCTGAGTCTCATTCCAAGCGTACTCCCTATCTATTGTTTCGGAGCACAGCCTTTAGGTCCGCAACCACCTGCTCCGCAGCCGCCGGAACTGGCGGCCGTCAGTGCAGCGACCAAGGCGTCCTTGTTTGTGGCGCCGATCACCGTTGAGACTAGCGCGCCGGGCGGAGTAAGAAAAGCGGTTGTGGCTTCGGTCATTTTCGGATCGAGCTTCAGTTTTGCCAGGAAGGTCTGTTCGTCTTCCGCCGATGGGTCAATCGTTACGACTTCGGTGAATTGCGCAAACCGCGTGTCGTCCTTGAATTCGTTTACGCCCTTCATGGCGGTATCGTTTGATTTCGTCGTGGCGTTTTGAACGCACAAGAGAACGAGTTTGCGGTCCTGCAAAGCCTTCATGCACTGCTGCTCCGATTCGCTTGCGATCGATTCCTGCAGTTGCGGGTCCTTCAGTTTATCCCCGAAATAAGCACCGGTAATGGCTCCGTTGGGCGCCAAGGCCAACACGATGGGCATCGGCGCTCGATTCAGTTGGAACTTCTCGACGAAATCCTTTTCCGCTACGCTGTCGCGCTTGATGAAAGCCAATTCCGCCTTATCGCCGATTTTGGTTGCGGCGGCTTCCAAAGCGCGCTTGGCTGTCGCAGTTTCCTCGTTGTCATTTTCCGAAACGAAGAGGAACAGATGCTTTTTGTCGTCTGCGGCTTTCTTGAGTGCGGCTTGGCCGACGCTCTCGGATGGTGTGCTTGCCGACGTCACAGTGACAGGGGTATCGGCTGCGGACGAAGTTTGCGCAGGTTCACTTGCCGCCGCCGCTTCGGTCTGATTACAGCCGACCGTTGAAAAACAGATAACAGTAACGGCCACCAATGCGACTGACAGTAACACGATCTTCTTCATAATGCTTGCTCTCCTTAACAACGAGTTGTTGTCCTTCAAGGGACTAGTTCACCAAAAAAACTACCGGGCAGCCTCAACACGTATAGCGTTCGCACACCGTCTTAATATCCTTCTTGAGCGTTATCTTCAGTCGTCTGGCGTCCTCGCGGACAACACGCGCTCCGCCCAGCGTGGCATGCACCCATTCGAGAGCATTTCGAACCGGAAGAGGGGCGTCTTGTCCCGCTAACCGGTAATAGCGCCAGCGCCCATCTTTTCGGAAATCGACAAGACCTGCCTGCATCATAATCGCCATGTGCTTGGACACCGTCGAGGGCGCCAGCCCCAGCACGTCCACGATTTGACACACGCAGAGTTCGCCGCTCCGCAAGAACATGAGAATACGCGTACGCGTCTCATCGGAGATGGCCTTGGCAACGTTCAGGAACTCTCGCATCGCTCATTACCTCACTTCGCCATGCAACGAAGTATACGTCAAGAGAAACAGCTACGTCAAGGCGCAACGTAAATCATCCAGATACCGCCCAGCAACACCAGCACGCCACAGATCTTCTTCACGAGGGTCGTACCGCGCGAGTTCTCGTTCCAGTCGAGGAACCGCTGGACGAGTTCCGTCGAGGTTCCTGCGGCAACAATCACGGAACAATGTCCAACGCCGTACGCGAGGAGTAACGTTGCGCCATAGAGAGGATTCGTGGCCGCCAGCTTGAATGTCACGCCGAGCATCGGGGCCATGTATGCGAATGTGCACGGCCCCAACGCGACGCCGAACACGAGTCCCAATATGAGCGCCGCGAGAAGGCCTTTGCGTTTCATACCCACTTGTCCCGGACCCGACCACGGCATGGGAATCACGTCCAGGAGATGCAGCCCAACCAGGAAAAAGATTATGGCTACGAGGTAGTTGCCATAGCGTCCAACGTCGCCGAGCATGCGCCCGGCCGCCGCCGTAATCGCGCCGATAAGCCCGATGGTCACCAGGATGCCAGAGGCAAAGAGCAACGAAATCACGAAGGCGCGTTTGGTCGAAATGCGCCCCTGATTGTCGACAAACCCAACAATCAGCGGGATGCTCGCGAGGTGGCAGGGACTCAGGATTATGCTCAAGATTCCCCACGCAACGGCTGCGATTATCGCGATGGCGGGCGCGCCTTCAACCGCGTGGGTCAATGCTTCGAAAATGGCTTGCATGGCTATTTCGCCTGCACTTCTACGCCGAACTCGCGCCACTTCGCAAGGATATCTTCCTTCGATAAGAAGCCCTGGTGGCGGAAGAGTTCCTTGCCGGACGCGTCGAAGAAGATCTGCGTCGGAATGATCTTGACGCCGTACTTATCGGCCTCCTGCGGATTCTTCCAGACGTCGATGAATTCGACGCCAAACGTGCTCGCGAAATCCTTCTTCAGTCCTTCGAGAATCGGCGCCATCGCTTTGCAGGGGATACATTTGTCCGCACCGAGATCGATCAAGCGGGGGAGGGCCCCTTTCGATGCATCGGGTTTTGCGACCGGTTGCGCCGGATTCGTTTCCGGCGTCGTGCCGCGATGGTTCTTGGCATAGAACGCGCCCGCTGTTGCCATGACAAGCAGGAGCACGATCAGCAACTTCGCGGCCAGCCCCATACCGTGTTTCGTGGAAACTTCTTCGTTCATGTCGAATCTTTCCATGCTTACGGGTTTGGCGGCGTCAAGAACGCCCGTACCTCATCCTCAATGTAGCGGAGGAGGAGTTAGAAGTTAGAATAACTCCTAACTCCTAACTCCTAATTCCTTGTTCAGCATTCGAGCAACGGCCTCGCCTTCGCAACCGCCATGTCGATGCGTTCATCTGTTGTCGGCGACGCACCCTTCACAAACCCAGCGTCCGTCAGGCGTAGATGCGCGATGTCCGTGAATCCCGCGTGCGCCAACGTCTGGCGCGCGCAATCTTTAGGGCATCCGTCGATTGCAGCGATTCCGTCATTAGGTTTCGTAAAAGGGTATAAAGTTTTGCGCAATCGTTGTTTAGGGGGTGTCGCTATTTCGTGAGCAAATTCGCATTCAAGAAAGAGCTTGACTTTTGAGGTTAGTCTGATATAATATATACT
>CAIYET010001029.1 GCA_903925285.1 Candidatus Hydrogenedentota bacterium
TCCGCGAGCAACAAGGTCAGTTCGGGGAAATTCTCCACCACGGCGATGCCGCCGAGCGGATTGTTGTTGAGCCTGATCGCGCTCATCAGGGTGCACGCGCTCAGGGCGTCGAGCGATGTCAAGTGGTTGTCGGCAAGGTCGAGCAGACCGAGGCTCGTCACCCCCTGGAGCGCATCAAGGCCGCAGTCGTCCATCCCGGTGTTTCCAAGCCCCAGAAACAAGAGATTCGTCAACCCTGACAAGGGCGCGAAGTCGGCGATGGGATTGTCCCCGAGGAAGAGCCGGCTCAGCGAGGACATGTCGCGGATGGCGTCGATATTGTTCACGTGGTTGCCGGCCAGGCCCAGATAGATGAGTTGCGTCAGATTCGACAACGGTTCGATATCCTGAATCGTGTTCGTGTTGGGCGGCAGCGGTTCGTCGAGGATATTGCCTTGCCCGAGTTCGAGGCCCATCAGGTTCGTCAGATTGCGCAAGGGTTCGAGGTTTTCGATGCAGTTTACGCCCAGGTTAAGCTGAGCCAGGTTCGTCAGGCCAGCCAAGGGCGTTAGATCTGAGATGCTGTTGCCGTATAGATTCAACTCCGTTAGATTGCCGCAATGTTCGAGGCCCGTAAGATCGTGGATGTCCAGGTTCGAAGCGTCGAGGGCGGTCATGCCGGACACATCCCCTTCGACGAGGGTTCCGATGGTCTTATCAATCGTCACCCGGACGGCGTTTTCGAGGTTCGGGTCGGCGAAGACTAACTCCATCGCGTAGTCGGGACAGAACCTCGAAGGAACCGCATATCTGCGCTCGATGCTGGTTACGGGCTGAACAGCGCGGCTGCACGTCCACAGGTTTCCCAAAATCCTTATGCAGCCTGGATGCCACAAACGGACCGGCAATGGACCGGAGGCTTTTTTCGCAGTGTGATGGCCGGAGGGGACGCGAAGCGCATAACCCTATGTGTGCCAGTTAGATAGTTTGGTGGGCGAGGAGGGAGTTGAACCCTCAATCCGTCACCGGCAGCGGATTTTAAGTCCGCCGTGCTGCAATCATAACGCACTGAAAACAAAAGACTTGCAAGACACGCCAAGTGTTGCGCCCAACTCCGCGCCCAACGCAGAAAACGTTCTCGAAGCTATCAAGGGCATGTCCGACGCAGAACGCGGGAAGCTGCTGCTGGCACTTCTTGGATTGACCGATGGGCACAAATGATTAAGGGAAGCACAATTGCACAGGAGCATTTTTGGCAAGCATGGGAATCTTCAATGAATGAACGCGATCTGTCGATCATTCAGCAGTACGGAGAACGGAGTGTCCGCGTTGTCGCTCCCGAGTCGATCCTCATGAAGGGCGATGCTTTTCTCCGCGCTGAGGACCGTGATCACGAGGGGCACACACCAGTACACGCAGAAGCGAATCGTCGGCGACCGTTCCCTTCGCTTTGCCTCAAGTGACAACTTGCGAGATTCTTGGAAGAATGGTATAGTCAACATGTAGAACATTCGTAGTAAATGAAGGATAACGAATATGAATATACCGTATTTGTCCCGGAGCGGGATTGAAGCAGGGACCCGTGAGCGCCTCGAAATTCTGCACCGGAACCTTACCGGACCGTTTGAAGCAGCGGAAGTCGAACGAGTTTGGTCTCTGGACTCGGTCCGCACGCGGCGTCTGCTTGCCCATCTCGCGGCCAAGGGCTGGCTTGTTCGCATCAAGCGGGGTCTTTATGCCACGGTGCCGCTCGGGGCGGCTGAGCCTGCCGATTGGCGTGAGGACACTTGGGCCGTTGCCGTTCGCAGCTTCACGCCCTGCTATATCGCCGGCTGGAGCGCCTGCGAGCATTGGGGGCTGACCGAACAGATTTTTCGCGACATCGCGATTGTGACGGCCCAGCCAGTCAGAAAAAGCCCGGTCGCTATCCAGGATACTGCCTTCCACCTGAAGCACCGCTCCGAAGACAGGCTGTTCGGTACGAGGATTGTGTGGCGCGACCGCATTCAGGTGCCGGTCTCGGACCCTTCGAGGACCGTCGTGGATATTCTCGATGAACCAGGTCTCGGTGCCGGTATCCGCCACATTGCCGAGGTCCTTGAAACTTACTTTGCGGGAGAGCACCGTAATGATCGTCTGCTCCTTGATTACACGGAGCGGACCGGTAACCGAACGGTCTACAAACGACTGGGATACCTGATGGAGACCCTCTGCATAGACGTTCCGGATATTGTCGAGCGTTGTCGTTCTTCACTCAGCACCGGCCTCACGTTTCTCGACCCGACCGTTCGCCTGGCTGGGCACATCTCGAAACGTTGGAACCTGAGAGTAAACGTAGAAATAAAAGGCGGTGGAGAACCCACATGATCAACCGATTTGACCTTGATGAACGCGTTCGGGAATGGTCGCTGCGCGACGATATCGTGGAGAAGGATTACGTCCTCGGCTGGCTTCTTTGGGGCATTGGCGCCGACGAAATTCTGGGGACGAAATGGGCGTTCAAAGGCGGTACCTGTCTGAAGAAATGCTATATCGAGACCTACCGGTTCTCCGAGGATCTGGATTTCACGGTACTTCCCGGTGGCCCCATCGAACCTGCCGAACTTGGGCCAATCTTGAGGGCGGTCTTGGAACGGGTCACTGAAACGTCGGGGCTCGTTTTCAGCAGCAGGGAACCGCTCCTCAAGGGACACGATTCGGGCTTGTACACGGAAGGCCGCGTCTACTATCAAGGTCCTCGCGGGGCTGCGAAAGTCGCCAGCGTTAAGCTGGACCTCAGCGCATCGGAGAAAGTGGTCCGCCCGACGGTTCAACGTCGCATACACCATTCATACCCGGACGAACTGCCGGAGCCTGCGACCGTCCGCTGCTACTGTTTCGAGGAAGTGTTCGCGGAAAAGATACGAGCCATGGGCGAGCGCGGGCGCCCCCGAGACCTCTACGACATCATCAACCTTTTCCGCCACTCAGAACTCGATGTGGACGCCACGGTAATCAGGACAATTCTGGCAGAGAAGTGCCTGGCCAAGGGCATCCCAATTCCCACGTTGGATTCGGTTAGGACGGAGGCCAACCGAGAAGCGCTTGAATCGGAATGGTCGAACATGCTGGCCCACCAGTTGCCCGTGCTGCCCCCGCTCGAGGCTTTTTGGAATGAGATTGTGGACCTTTTTGCCTGGCTGGAGACGGTTATCAAGGCACCCGCACTTCCTCAAATGTGTTTCGCGTCAGACGAGGAGGTTCCGGTTCGCACAGGGGCCGCCGTGCCGATGCAGGTGTGGCATACCCCTGTTCCTCTGGAGACTATCCGTTTCGCCGCAGCGAACCATTTGTGTGTGAAGTTGGGATACAAGGGCACACAGCGAATCATCGAACCATATTCCCTGCGCCGAACGCGGGACGGCCACTTGGTGCTTCACGCGATCCGCGTGGACAATCGCGAGCACCGCGCCTACCGCGTGGATCAAATTCAGAGCGTGCAGGCCACGACACAGCCCTTCAAACCGGTCTATAAAGTTGAGTTCTCAAGCGTGGTCCCATTCGAGCGCCCGGAACGTACCAGTCTGTGAAGCGACCAGTGAGACAGCCGTATTCACCAACTGACTCGTTCCGAAGTATTCAGACATGTGCTGAAATCTGCGGTTCTGAAAACAACGGGGGCATGCCTTCCTGAAACATAGCCAGATCGTCAACCGCTTCAATGGAGGGAGAAGGAAAAACACTTCTGTGAAAATACTCTCCAGGGCCGGGACGAATGAAACAAGGCTCGTTTACCCGCCGCGATAGCGGGGGGATGGAACAATCAATGGAAGATTGCGCTCTATCGATCATTTGGCAGTGCGGGGAACGGAGTGTCCGCGTAGTTGTTCCCGAGTCATTGCTTATGAAGGGTGAGACGTTTCTACGTGCCGAGGAGCTTGAGGGCGGTGGCCGCAAACAAGCAACTGCCGGACCGGAACCGAACCAGGCCTCGACGGACAAGCAGCCGCAGCCTAATTCCACGTCGGCGCACGGCGTGGCAGATGCTTTGCCGGTAGGAACATCGTTGGGCGCTATCGTGTCAAAGTACGTTGCTTGCATGAAAACGAGGCGAACGCGCCATGGCTTCACGGCCGATCTGTCGTATCTTCGCGGAATCTTCGGTCCGGTTTGTGCGGAGTTGGAGCGCAAGAGAACGAAAGCGCGGCGAGGGAAGGTCAAATTGGGTCAAGAGCTTCGCGAGCCTCACATTGAGGCCACGTGTTTCGAAGAAATCACGACTTCGCAGATCGCCGACTTCATTCGCGAGAGTGTTCAACGTTATGAACTTCAGTCCAAGACGGCCAACCGGTACCGGGAAGTCTTGCACCGTTTGTTCTCTTGGGCCATGGATGAAGGCGGCATCCACATACCGGGTGATGTAAACCCGGTCGACAAGGTGAAGCGGTACAAGGAAAGCGCGCCCCAGATTCGTTTTCTGTCACTTGAACAGATCGATCAGCAATTTGAAGTGTTGAAAGGCTATCCTGTCTTGTGCACTCTCGTGGCCGTCTACATCTACGCCGGCCTTCGGCGCGAGGAAGGACTATGGCTCACGGCGGAGGACGTCGATCTTCACGCTGGTAAGCACGGAATCATACGCGTGCAGGCCAAGACGATTAATGGCGAATCATGGGAGAGCAAGACCAAAGTGAACCGCGTGGTGCCCATCAGTAGCGCGCTTCGGACGTTTCTCGACCGCTATGAGAGACCTGAGGTGCTGGCTCCCTGGTACTTCCCTTCGCCCAACGGCAAGCGCTGGCATCCAGACAACCTCTCCAAGACATTACGACGCATCAACCGCGCGGCAGGCTTTCCATGGAGTTCGCTTACGTTCAGGCACACATTTGGGACGTTGTTGGCCGCAAAAGGAGAGAGTCTCTACAAAGTTTCCACGCTGATGGGAAACTCGCCAGACATCTGTCGACGTCACTACGCAACCCTGACTCAAGAAGCGTTGACCCAGAGCGTCGAGTTTGACGAAAGAGGCAAAGGGTCTGTGGCGGTCGAAAAGTAAAGCCGCCACGCAGGGCTCCGGTTATTACAGCGCTCAGTCGAATTCCGGGTCTTTGTTGCACTCGCCAAAAAATTCACACAGAACGGCCTTCTGGTTTCGTCGCCGGTGCGGAAGCCTTGCGCGCGGCGAGCAGTCCTCTGTGGACGCTGACGGCCTCCCCTTCGTACTACTCGCGGCAAAGGCTCGCTAACAAGTTGAAAACCGACCCCGGATTTTGTTCAAATCTCACACGCCGATCATCGTTATGATTGTGGTTTCGGGCCTACATTGCCCCACCCGCCGGCACGATATTATCGGCTGTTGCATGCAGAGGAAAATTCTGGAGACGCGCGGAAACTTCGCGCAGGAAAAGGAGCATCGAGATGAGTCAGCCGGTCAGCATCATGCCTTGTATGGATATGCAGAACGGGCGCGTGGTCAAGGGGGTTCACTTCGTCGACATCCGGGACGCGGGCGACCCCGTGCAGTGTGCCCGCGCCTATTGCGAAGCTGGCGCCGACGAACTCGCCCTGCTGGACATCACCGCGACGGTCGAGGGGCGGCGCACCATGCTCGATGTGGTCGCGCGCGTCGCCCAAGCCGCCACGGTGCCGTTCACTGTGGGCGGGGGCATCGCCGACGTAGCATCGGCAGCCGCCGTGCTCGACGCGGGCGCCGACAAGGTTTCGGTGAGCAGCGCAGCGTTCCGCAAACCGGAGATCATCGCGGAAATGGTCGCGGAGTTCGGCCCCGGCAAGGTCACGATCGCGATCGACGTGGACCAGAATCCGGCGTTGCCGTCCGGCTACGAAGTCTACATCGACGGGGGCCGCACGCCGACTGGATCGGACGCCGTCGAATGGGCTCGGAAAGTCGACGGATTCGGCGTGGGCGTCATCCTGCCCACCAGCAAAGAGGGCGACGGCGCCAAGACCGGCTACGATCTGCCGGTGATCCGTGCAATGGCCCAGGCGGTGTCGGCGCAGATCGTGGCGTCGGGCGGCGCGGGCGAACTCGCTCACTTTTACGAGGCGGTCGAAGCGGGCGCGTCGGTTCTGTTGGCCGCGTCCGTGTTCCATTTTCACATCATCGATATCCCGCAACTGAAGGATTACCTAAAGGGACGCGGGGTCGGTTTGAAGAAGGCCTGAGCGCGCACGGCTGCGATGCCAGGGGGGATTTCGGCGTGGCATCCAAGATCGAGATTCGTTCGTCATTCCAGAAAAGGCGGCTCGCCCTGGATAGACTTGACGATACTGAGCGCCTGTTTCACTTGTTCGCGCGTCCCGCGGCAGATGAGTCTGGCCGCGCCCTCTGCGCCGCCGACTCCTCCGGCGGTCGCCTGGAACACGGAAACCCCCGTCAGCAGTTCGAGTGCTTCGATTTCGGTCACGATGTGGCCATTCAACACGAACATTGAGGGGATCTCGTTCAGACTTTCGAGCGATTCGCGCATGCTGTTGGCAATATCGACCACGTCTCCGTCCACTTGTTTCTCCAAACCGATGGGGATGATGAGGTGCGCCTTCCGGGCTACGACGACGGACATGAACTTGCCGGTTGTGCCGGACGTGCTGTTGGGACCACCGCCAATGAGCACTCCTGCGGTCTTGTGTTCACGGTCCAGCGCATTCGCACCCTTGATGACAACATCGCCCGGCTTGAGTGCTTTCAAGGCATCATCCATGCTCAAGCCCGGTTGCACTTTGCCGTTCACCAACACGATGTCGTCCATCCGTTCTTTTGAATCAAGAGCTTTGCTGCCTCGAACCGGACCTGTCCAACCGATGACGTACGCGCCGTGAGCAATCTTCTGGCCGGTGAGTTCCTCGGCCACGTAGGTGTTGGTCGTACCCCTGCCAATGATAACCGCGCCGTCTTGCATCGCCTTCTTCACAATCGGTATTTGTGCCACGGCCTTGGCGATGAGCCGCTTGCCTTCGGACACGGTCAGGATGACTTGGGCCTGCACGGTCTCGTTTAGTTTCGTACCCGCTTCCTCGGCCACCACGCCGAGACTGGCGGCAAGAACCATGAGCACTGACCAGATCGCTTGTCGTTTATGGCGCATGAACCTATCCCTTCCCAAGAATTGAGATCTATTGCGGCTGGCGTCTTTGCTAGAATCAGCCGTTAGCTCTTGGCTCCATTGTGAATGCAGTAAAGCCTAGCAGACGTGCGAATGAGGAGCCGGTCTCCCGCGACAGCGGGAGTCGCCATTCCCATATCGTCATCGGCCAAGGGATTCTTGCGCACGAATTCGAACCTGTCTCCCGCCTTCATTGCGAAGGTCACCCCGTCTTCGTTGAGGCAGAAGATGTGGTCTCCGTAAGCCCATGGCGAAGTGGTGAAACCGCCTCCATCGGGAATTCGTTGGCGCTCGTAGACTACAGAACCGTCAAGCGCATTGAAGCAGGCCAGGAATCCGCCGTCGTAAAGAACATATAGCCGCTCGCCATATACCAACGTCGTAGGATTGTACGGCGCTGCCTGTGGTTGCGACCAAGCGATCCACGCATTGGATGTCTGAGGTTGTCCGGCCGGGTCCTTAACCAGCGAGATGTCACCGCTTGCTCCCGGTCGAATGGCGTACAGGGGACGCCGCTTGTCGGCCACGTAGCCGGAACTCAGGTACAAAAGCCCATTGGCCGCATAGGGTGTGGCGATCGTGATCATGGACATGCCTTTGAGCGACCAGAGCAATTTGCCGTCAAGGTCGTAGGAGCGCACCTGCCCGGTGCCGGGGGTCACAATCTCGGTGCGCTGATCATTCACCCAGACATACGGCGTGGACCAGTTGCTCTTCTCGTCGCGCGACACGCGCCAGATTTCATTTCCCGTCATTTTGTCGAGGGCCAACAAATAGGAGTCCTCATCATTGTCGTTGACGATATAGAGGCGGCTTTCATGCAGGACTGGGGAAGCCGCGGTTCCCCAGCCGAAGCGCGTCTTGTGAGGTTCGAGTGTCTTTGTCCAAACCACGTTCCCCTCGAAGTCAAAACACCAGAGGCCAAGATTCCCGAAGTAGACGTAGACCCGTTCGCCATCGGTCACCGGCGTTTCGGATGCGTAGCTGTTCTTGATGTGAATGGGGGTTGCCGGTTTGCCTTCGTGAACCTGACGCTCCCAGAGGACACTACCGCCATTCAGATCGAGACAGTAGACTTTCCACGCGCATTGCGCATCGGGAATGTCCTTACGCTCGCCTCCAAAATACAAGCCCTTCTTGGGCGCCTCCATCTCGCCCTGGTTGATCACCGTTGTCAGAAACACGCGATTGCCCCAAACTATCGGAGAAGACCAGCCCCGGCCCGGGATGTCAGTCTTCCATGCGACATTTTCCGTTGCCGACCATTGAGCCGGTAAGGCGTCCCCTTCGGCAATGCCACGGGCTCCCGGCCCTCGAAACTGCGGCCAGTTACCGTTGGCGTCCGCCAGAGCGGTTCCGCCTGCGGTTAACATGCAGAATAGTCCTGAGAGCAACAAGACCGACGACCTGTATCTGTACATCGTCATTTCTTCCTTCCTTTTGTATTGGAACGCAACGCAGTTGCCGATGACAATACGCTGCATTTTGAGATCACTTGCTGACAATATCACCAATGATCCTGCCGATATCCGTATTGTCCAAGTACTTGCCCCGCTTGGGGTCATCGTGAACGGCCGCTTCCAACAACACGCCGGAACCCCGCGAGGGCGATACCTTGAATACCGTGTAGGACTGCGCGCGGAAACACCACGTCCAGAAACGCGCCGCGTTGTTCTTATGGCCCGTCTCGTCTACGTTGAGGATTGCCTCCCCCCGAAGCAGTGCCATCAGTTCCCCATACGGCCCTTCCAGCGCCGAGCTGACCTTCTGGACGATCTTCGACAATTGTCCGCGCGAAACTGTCAACCCCATCACGTCGCGCACGTACTTGCGAATGCTCGAAAACGAAGCGTGTAGCGCGGATTTCATGTACGCAATCTGTGCCGTCAGAACCGGGCCTATCAACCCGCCTTTTTCCACTGCCAGCGGCAACGGCGCATAGTGTATCTTCTGGCAGTGGGCACACAAATACGCCAAGCCCCGGTGCTCTTCCACCTCAATCTGCGCGGGGATAACTTCCGCCTGTTGCACGATCCGCGCCCCGCGCTTGAGCAACTTCAGCTTACCCATACAGTCCTGGCACGCCTTGAGCGTGTGCGTATGCGTCGCCGTGACCGATGCGGCGTCAAAGGGCAACCGGCTGTGTTTAAGATGGCCGGGTTGCCCACCGCGTTTGCGTTTTTCGCCCGGCGTACTCGCGGGCGGCTTCGGCGGCTTGACGATATCACTCGATGGCGGCTTGGACGAGGTCGAAGAGTTTTTCAATGCCTTGGCCAGCAACACCCGCAGTTCAGCAACCTCTTTTTCCAGTGCCGCAATGCGTTCCGCTTGATACTGGACCATTGCCCACAGTTGCCGTTCCAAATCTGTCCGCAGGTCAGACTCAGCAAGACACAATATGTTGTGACATCCAGCACTCATGTACACAATATAAAGTAGTCTTCGCGATTAGTCAACATTTTTCTTAACGCACACAATTCGATTCGTTCTGTTGACAAGCGCCCAATTACCCTCTATAATGCCGTGAACGGTTACGAGGTAAGATTATGAACGGCAATTGCGCTAGCAAGAGGGCTCGGTACCGTCCTTCGGCCACGGAAATCAGATTCTACGATTCGCGTGAGGATGACGCTAACCCCGTGAAGGTGGTCGACGTCGGTGATTCAACAGAACTGGTGTTGTGGGCTGTATGGGCGGGAGATGACATTGAGATCTCACTTAGCTCGACCGCTCAGGAGTGCCAAGGGACAGGGATGTATTACACGTTTTTCGAGAACTACACATATGCGAACAGTTTTTCGAAGAAAGTAGATCTGGACGGCCTTGATGAGGCGCAGTGGCTCTTCCAGATGGATGTCGTATTGATCGGTGAAGACCAGATCGAGGAGAGGATCAAGGAACTGGTAATTGGCCACAAAAACGAGATCCTCAGAATCCGAAAAGAGAATATGAAGCAGAGCAAGACGGGTTAGGCATAAGTCAAACCTGTAAGGCTCGGCCGCAATACGCGCAATACGCGCTATCGAAGCCGTCTGCTGACCGGCGACCGGCCTCCTTTCGCAGAGCCACACGGTCTACGAAACGGCCTTGATGCAGCGGGATTACACCCAGACGCCAGCAGGTCGGGTGGCTGTGGACTCCGAAGCCCATGGGCTGTCGGTGCATTGTTTTTCGTTTTCAATTCTACGCAGTTTGCATTTTATCGCTTGCCCGCGCGTGTGATACTCTTATTCTCGACAATGCCGGATTGGGAACTGAATCTGTGAGGGGCTCTGGCGGGCCATTTCAGGAGCAGTCGCAAACGCGCTGGTGTCCAGCGTCAATGAGGTAAAGGACCAGACAGGTTCGGGAGGCGCTGGAAGAATACAGTACGGCCAGTTCCCGGCCCGCCTGACCATCCCGGGCGTGGCGGACCATTCTGGTCCAGCGCTTCAGGGCATTTCGACCCGCGCGCCTCCATTTGCGTATCTTCAGATAGTCTGTTCTCATACCTGTGTTTCACCCCTACGATTTTCCACGCTGATGGGCAACTCGCCAGACATCTGTCGACGTCACTACGCAACCCTGACTCAAGAAGCGTTGACCCAGAGCGTCGAGTTTGACGAAAGAGGCA
>CAIYET010001030.1 GCA_903925285.1 Candidatus Hydrogenedentota bacterium
AATGTACTTGTCCCGTATCAAATACTCCTTATGCCGTTTTTCGCGCTCCGATTCTGGCTCGGTCACCTGGGTATCAAATACGCGCGCAACGCCATGTTGCTGTTTTGATTCATCACTTTTAGAAGTGCCTGTAATCTGGTCCTGACTAGACTTGTCAGCCGCATCGCTCTCCATAGCCTTACCTGCTTCGTCTAGCTCTCTGAGATGCGCAAGCCATGCATCGTGTTCGCGCTTGATCCGCTCTTTTTCCGTCTTTTGCTTGCACTGTGCTTCCTCTTGTGCCTTTCTAATCCGCTCACTACGTTCCTCTTCGTCGCACCTGCGCCGCTCAATCTCTGCTACCCTGGCTTCCTCTTGCTCAACAGAAACACGCGCCCGATAACAGGCACTAGCCAGTTTCGCGCCCCTCAACTCATGCGGTATAAATATCTGGCGCTTGGATTCGTTCTCCGCCACGGTGTTTTTGAACATCTGCCGCCATAGCGCATCAAACTCTGCACCGTGGTCTACCCCGACATCAGCCGATGCCATGAACCTCGCCTGACGGATCATGTCTTCGGCCATAGTCTGTCCAGAAACAAGAGATTCCCAGGACGTGCCGTGGCGTGACGTCTTGCCCATCTTTCGCCATGTGTACCCAACGATTCCAGGGTCGATCACCGGGATAACGACACGCGCGCCGTTGTCGTCCACTGCGGTTAGCTTCGGGTGCTTGTCGGTGATCGGAACGTCGATAACCTCTGGACAGTCCAGGGCGTCTACCGTAATCGGGTTGTAGAACACATGAGACGAATACAGCTTATCGTCAACCAGCTTCATGCCGCGCCACCCAGCAAGTCCTACGGCCTCATTTGGCCCGTCGATCAGCGGCATCGAATATCTGTGTAACAGCCTGTCGGTAAACACCCATCCCGCGTTAAATCCAGCCGAGTTGTGATCCTCCACCCGTCCGCTCACTTCTGGCAGCCGAATATCTGATCGTTGGTATTCCAGGGTAGTCGGCTTGCCGTCAACCGAAAACACAACGTCGGCGCGCCGACCGGTCACAAGTGACACCTCGGTGATGCCGGGGAACATCTCTAGCAGGGCGTTAACCCCAAGCGTATGCGCCACGTTGTCATCGTACCGACGCAACACGCACACCGAATCCGCTGCGTGCGCGAAATGACAAACCCTAAACTCTCGCCTCCCGCCATATCGCGGGTCATAGCCCGTGCTCGGCTTGCGCCAATACGCGACGCCGTGGCACACAGGGCAAATAAAGCTCCCGCGCCCAACGTCTCTTGCGTTTACCAGGTCTCCGCCATCATTCAATGCCTGTATCACGGTTTGCTCTCCCGCTCCGCGCGCCCATTCAACCTCGGAGTACTCATGCTCAGTCCTTCGGCCAGGCGCTTGATTGCGTCATTCGTGCACGGCAGATTCCGCGCTTGCGCCTCGGCTCGATTCACCTGTGCGTTGTAGGCGTCTCGGAATTGCGCGCGCATGGTGTTGATCCCGTCGATGTCGCCTAAGCACACGTCGCGCCAGAACCGACGCGCCATGTCTTTCACCAGGTCACAACTCCATCGGGTATCCGACCACGACTCATACCCGACTCTCCCCACTTCGCGCATGACTTCATCCCACGCGCTGTAGGCATCCGGCAAGCCTGAAGCCTGCCGGCGCATCGCCATCACGCGCTCGCGCAGTTCTGAGATCGTCGGAAAGAACTTACTCTCCGCCATCGCCTGTTTAGCGGCGATGGACAACAAGTCTGCATCAACGTCGGCCAGCATATCGGCGTAGACCGAGACGGTTTCCGCTTTAAGCTGGAACGTCGGGTAGCTTGCCGCTACAACCCCGACGATCATCATGACCTGTTCATAAGTTGCCACTGAATTCTCCTAGTGTGATCCCGCGTCGGCGTGCTGCTTCACGGATACCCGCGAACCCGGCAGGCTCATCGCGTGCCTTCCCGTTGACGCGCTGGGCAGGTTGCAGGTTCTTTATCCCGGCGTCCCATACTTCTTCCAAAGCCGAGAACGTTAATTTGTCGCCACGTTGCCCGCGCCAGTCGCAAGCCTGATACCACGCCGCAACCTGTTTTACTTGTTCGGGTGTTGCATCAACCTTGCGCAAGTTCTTAGCGCACTTGGCTATTCGACTGCCCATCAGCTTCGCATTGCTATCTGTCACCTCCGCGATTGAATCAAACAATAGATCGCGTGGCCGCTGCGTTTCGCCTTTAGGTTCCGACTCCGGAACGGTAGATTGCATAACGCAAGTGTCGGAATGTGGAGATGGCGCGGATGCGACATCCATTTCCCTTTCACTTTCATTTCTATTTCCTTTTCTTTTCCCTTTCCTTTCAGGCGCATCTTGATCGAGATTCAATCCAGATTCAATCGAGATAGTTTGGCCTTCGTCGGGAGGTGCCGGGTATCTCGTTTTCTCTCGGTCGATATAGCCTGATTGATTGTGCGAAAATCCCGTCCACCACTG
>CAIYET010001031.1 GCA_903925285.1 Candidatus Hydrogenedentota bacterium
AATTCAGGAGTCAGGAGTCAGGAGTCAGGAGTCAGAATGAACGGAGGCGGCAGCGCCATTCTGAATTCTGACTCCTGACTCCTGAATTCCACTGCCTACAGCCTAAAGCCTACAGCCTAAAGCCTAGGCCAGCACACGCCGGATTGCGGCGCTGAGCATCGGGAGCGAGACGGGTTTCATCAAGTATTCGGCGATGCCCACCAGCTTGGCTTCCTCGCGGCTGATGCCGTGCGCGAATCCTGTGACGAGGATGACCGGACGCCTTGGACGGAGGGCAAAAATCTCGCGCGCCAGTTCAGCGCCCGTGAGGTCCGGCATCACGTAGTCCGTAATGACCAGGTCGAACGCGTCCGGTTGTTCCTGAACCAGCCGGAGCGCGTCGAGGCTCTTCGCGCAGACGGTCACCACGTATCCCAACTGTTCGAGGGCGTCGCGAAAAAGCAGGGCGAGTTCCATGTCGTCGTCGACGAACAGGAGGTGCTCGGACCCGGCCTCGATCGCTTGGACCGGCGCGGACAGGGACATGGGAGCACTCTCCATTTGCGGGAAGTAAGCATCGAACGTCGTTCCGAGGCCAAGCTCGCTACGCACGGTGATTGCACCGCCATATCCGGTAACGATGCCGTGGACGGACGCCAGTCCGAGTCCCGTGCCTTCGCCGGGCTTCTTGGTCGAGAAGAAGGGATCGAAGATGTTCGGGACGACGTCCGATTCCATGCCGCATCCCGTATCGCGTACAGTCAGGCGCACGTACGCGCCCGGCGGCGGCGCACCGGCGTCCGCGATAAACCCGGTTTCGATGGTATCCTCATCGAGTCGCACTTCGACAGCGCCGGGCGCTCCGCCGATGGCCTGAAACGCGTTGGTGCAGAGGTTGATCACGACTTGGTGGACCTGCGTGGGGTCGGCCAGGATCATACCGCAATCGTGGATGTCCTCGCGCAACACAATCGTGGCCGGCAAGGTAACGCGGAGGAAATCGAGCGCTTCGTTGACGATCGCATGAACGGCCACCGGGCGTCGTTCCTGATCGACCTGGCGGCTGAAGGTCAGGATCTGTTTGACCATGCTGGCGCCGCGATTGCCCGCTTTCACGATGTGTTCGAGGTTCATGCGCACGGGGTTCTCGTCGGAAAGCCGCCGGAGGGCCATCTCGCCGTGGCCGAGGATTAGCGCGAGGATGTTGTTGAAGTCGTGGGCGATGCGGCCCGCCAGCGATCCGACGGTTTCCATCCGCTGTGCGTGGTGCAATTGCCTTTCGATGCTGACTCTGGCAGTGACGTCGCGCTTGAGCGCGATATAGTTCGTGACCGCGCCCGACTCGTCGCGAACGCTCGATATGGTGCAGTCCTCCTCGAAGAGGCTGCCGTCCTTGCGCTGGTTGATGAAGTGTCCGTTCCATGCGCCGTCGCGCGCGAGGGTATCCCACAGACGCCGGTAAAACGCCGGATCGTGTTTGCCGCTCTTGAGTATGCTCGTGTTTCGACCGACGGCCTCGTCGCGCGCATACCCCGTCATCGATACGAACGCGGGGTTCACGTATTGGATTACGCCGCCGGTATCGGTGATAACGATGGCTTCGCCGGACTGCTCGATGGCCGTGGCCAACCGCCGACGCTCTTCCGTTTCGCGCAACAACGCGGCATTTTGCTTTGCCAGATCTCGTTCAGCGACACGCGCTTTGACAGCCGCCAGGAAAAGACTGAGCAGCAGGAGCAATGAGCCGGCAAAAAACGTAATGTCTCTCACCACCTTGTGCATGGCAAAGTCCCGCCCGACGAGATAAACGGCGTTCAGCGACTCGATACTGCCCGTGACATTGATCGATTTAGAGATGATGATCAAAAGGCCTGCCGACACGGGTATGATAAAAACCAAGCCCGCCAAATTGAGCCTGCGGAAAATGATGATACTCGCGGCAAGAATCAGAGATACGGCCAGAAGGCTCAAGTATTCGTCCAGAAACGTATCCGGTCGAATCCGATTTGCTATGATGTTCGCGGCAATTTCGAGACTCACGCCCGCCAGAAACAGGACGACGACTCCCGCGCTGAGAATGGGCTGGTCGTCGTCGACCGGCTCCCGCGTTTTCTTGAACATCTCCAGTAATCGCCGCATATTGCACCCCTTTTACAGGCCTAGCCACCAGGAATCTTCGCACCCTCACTCTCGTCCACTGACTCCCTCTTTGTTCATATTACGCTATTCGGTTCCTTTTGTCTATAGGGTTGTTGGCCTCGGACAAGAGGGGTTTCCGTTTTCGGTTTTGCTGTGTTATGCTTGGCGCAACGAAACCGTCGGGTTTTAGATGAGATAACGTTCGGACGCACCGGGCGGGAGTTTGGCGCAAGGCGTCGGTCCTGTGCGGACCGGGAGCATGAGGAGACTGGCCATGACGAGGAACAAGTTGGTATACCTGATATCGAACGGCGACTACCGGGACTCTGCGGGCGTCGTGTGTTGGCCCAAGCAGGAGGAGACGCTCGAAGGGGTCAAGGCCGCGCTGGCGAAACTGGGCGTCGATGCGAAGGTGTTGACCTCGTACGATCCGAAGCGCAAGCACGGATTCATCACGAAGCAGTGCGAAGGTGCGGCCATCGTAGCAACGCTGGAACCGACGGCCCCGGTGATTGTCGTGTTGAGTTGCTGGGCCTATTCGCACAATGTCAGCGGTCCGTTGCAGGCGCACAAGGGGCCGATCTTGCTCCTTGCGAATTTCGACGGCACTTGGCCGGGACTGGTCGCGATGCTCAATCATGCGGCGACGCTCGAACGGCTGAATGTCAAACATTCGAGGCTTTGGAGCAGCGAGTTCGCAAAAGATCCCGCGTTTATGAAGCGGCTCGATACGTGGTGCAAGACGGGTTCGATTTCGTATGACGCAAGCCACGTGACGGATGCGGCAAAATTGAAACTGTCGGGCGTCGCGCTGGGGTTCGGCAAGAAACTGGCTGCGGATATTCTGCGCGAGAAGCGGATCATGGGCCAGTTCGATCCGGGCTGCATGGGCATGCTCAATGCCCTCATCAATCCTGCGAAATTGGGCGCGGCGGGCATGCCGGTCGAGTATTTGAACCAGTCGGATCTGTTGGCCGAAATGAGTCTCATCGGCGACGGGGAGGCGCAGAAGCATCTGAACTGGCTCGTCAAGAAGGGGACGTGGTTCGATTGGGGCGCCGACCAGTACACGCAACTCGTACATGAACAGGTCATGTCGCAGATGCGAATGTATTCGGCTGCGGCACGCATTGTACAGCGCTACGGCCTGAGTTCGCTCGGTATTCCGTACCAGTTGGGCCTGATGCGCTGCTGCCCGGCGTCGGACTTGGTCGAGGGCATGCTGAACAACGCCGACCGTCCCGACGTGCTCGATCCCGTCACGCGCAAGGCGATCCGCAAGGGCGACGCCATCCCGCATTTCAACGAGGGCGACATGGGGTCCGGCGTACCGCAGGTGTTGATGCACGACATCTACGCGCGCAAGGGCATGGCGGTCGAGACAACGCTGCATGACGTGCGCTGGGGCCGCGAATATGACGGACGCTTCGTGTGGGTGTTCCTGATTTCCGGCGCGGCGCCGCCAGCGCATTTCGGCGGCTGGAAGAACACGCTAGTCTACCGCCAAGCCCCGATGTATTTCCCGTTGGGCGGCGGCACGTGCTCGGGCGTTTCGAAACCCGGCGTCATCACATGGGCGCGGTTCTACGAACGGTTCGGCGAGATCGGCATGGACTGCGGCACGGGCGAAGTCGTCGAGGTAAGCCAGGCCGATTTGCGTGACCGGTTGAAGAAAACCACCGAGACATGGCCAATTGCGAACGTGCATATTCCAGGGTATGGCCGCGACGAACTGATGGCGACGCACATGTCGAACCATATCACGATCGGTTATGGCGACATTCTTCAGGAACTGATATCCAC
>CAIYET010001032.1 GCA_903925285.1 Candidatus Hydrogenedentota bacterium
ACGCCGACTTCACCATGAAGGACGACAAGAAGAAATAAGTCGCAACTTCCAATGATTGGAACTTAGCCCAAGCCAAGTTTCCAATCATTGGAGAATATCATGGTGAACTGGAGGAAAATGAAATGAGCAGAAAGAAAGCGAAAGAAATTCCGTCTGATACCACGGATTCGAAGCCGCCAGTGCAGCCAGCCGCTGCTCCCTCGCCACCTTTTGCGCCAGCACCGCCTACTGGGTTAGATTTGTCGACAATTCAAGCTCCATCGATAGCCGAAGTTGCAGCTCAAGGCATAACTGCTCCGCCGCCCGTCGTCGTTCCCACAACTCAAGCAGATTTGCTTCGAGTAATTAGTGAGTCACTAGGACCGAATGGTACACTGGAGAAGCACATAGAGAGAGATGAGATTGCCCGAAAGTATATGCAGGAGATAATGGACGCGCATCCAATATCCTCTCAATACAATATTCTAATCATTCACGACGAAACCAGAATGATGAAGACAGACGCTGACAATGTCTATTCGGCGATACAAGGCTTTAAGACAAGGAAGCCAATTTTATTGATGATTTATTCCTCGGGCGGATCCATCGAATCCGCCTATTTGATTGGGAAACTCTGTCGTGAACATTGTAAAGATAAGTTTGTTGTAGCCGTTCCTCGCGAAGCGAAATCTGCGGCAACGCTTCTCTGTTGCGCAGCAGATGAGATTCACATGGGAAGCTTCAGCGAACTAGGACCAATAGACCCGCAGATTAACGAGATGCCCGCCTTGGGTCTTAAAAGCACAGTCGAACATCTTGCGGAGCTTGTTAAGACACACCCGGAAGCTGCGGACATGTTCGCAAAATACTTGAGTTATTCAATCAAGCCGGTTGAGATAGGCTACTATGAACGTGTCGCAGAATCGGCGATGCAGTATGCTGAAATTCTATTAAACCTTCACCAAGCAAATTTGATGCATCCAGCCGAGAAGACTGCGACAGAACTTGTCTATAAATATAAAGATCACGGATTTGTTATAGACAAAAGCGAGGCGACCAACATTTTTGGCGCAAAGATCGTTAAGATAAACTCAGATGAGTATAACTTGGGCAACGCCCTCTACCAGGCGCTTGCCGCCATCAGAAAATATGCAAGCTGGATGAATCATTCCTTTTGGTTTATCGGCACACCAGAATCAAAAGGTGTTTACTGGAAACGAAAGTGATTTGAATTTGGTGGCCCATGCGGGAAGCGAGCCGGCCCGGAGCCGGAGCGCGGACGAAAAAGCGGAAGAAGAAGAATTGCGAAACAAGCAAGAGATGCGAAACAGGACAATAGAACAGGGCGAATCCGTCATGCGGGAAGCGTCCACAGTGCCTTGTCAGGGCAACCGTGCGGGTCTGTCCGCCCACGGAAAGGACCGCATCGTTGGCCAGATGGAACCCTGTCCGGCCACAATTAGGAACCCATTCCAGCGAAAATACGCACATCTTGCCGGCTTAAACGATCCTCTTCGACCTGTGAAACGACCGTTACAACGCCTGAAACGACCAAATCTGCTTTCCGATGCGCCCGTTTCATCATTTCCAGCTACCGCTTGGTCAAACGAAGCTATCACCAAAACATTTCTGGTAACAGCTACGCGGCGTGAAGTGACAGCCGAAACATTTCTGGCTAGAGCTTTACGCGATGAAGATACAGCTTTGTCGCGCGAAGTAACAGCCGCATCATTTATTGCAACAGATTCACCACGCAAAGCGACGGCCATATTATTTCAGACAACAACTTCACTGCATAAAGCGACAGCTAAAACGCTTTCGGCAACAACTTCACTGCATGAAGCGACAGCCAAAACGCCTGCGGCAACAGTTCCGTCACGTGAAGCAACAACTTCGTTGCATATGACGACAGGTCCGCAGGACATTCGGACAACGCTGGCGGAGCAAGCAGACGCTTTTTGGAGCGTCGCGGGCGCGCGGACGTATGGAGCGACGGCGTCCCGCCGTCGTGTGATGGCGGGACGCCATCACTCCATGCTTTCGAACCCCAACGGGGTAGGAAGCCTCCAGCCCAGGGTTGGCGAGTCTTCGAGCCTACCCTGGGAAAACGTCGCGTCCCAAAATCTTTCTTCTTTTTCATTCAATCCTGAAGGGATTGAAGCCGTGTCGCCGGGCTGCAACCCCGTTGGGGTTGGTGATGTTTTTGATACTTTTTCCCAGGGTAGTCGCGAGGACGCGACAACCCTGGGCTGTAGGCTGGCCACCCCGTTGGGGTGAAGAGTCGGAAATCAGAAATGAGCGAGTGGATGCGACAGATTTTGGAAAGCAAGCGCGCGATGCGAAAGCAGCTCACAGAGCTGGACGTGTCGGAGAAGCTTGCGATTCTGGAAAAGCTCCGCGACCGCAGCCTTCTGATCAAGGCGAGTTCTTCGGGAAAATTGGCGGCAAACAAGTGATGCGAAACAGGACGACAGATAAACAGGGCGAAGCCCTGAACCATAGTAGCCGTGGGCAACGCCCACGGAATGGTTGCCGTGTCCAATCATCTTCTCTTTCTGCGCGCGCCCTGAAAGGGCACGCCATAGTAGCCGTGGGCAACGCCCACGGAATGGATGACGAACACACATCATCATCCCCATTTTCGATTCGCCCTGAAAGGGCATCCCAAGACGTGGCGCGATGGTTTGGATTGCCCTTTCAGGGCGAAAACATTTTCTCGCGTGCATTTTCCGGGGGCGTTGCCCCCGGCTACTATGGAACGCCCCTTCGGGGCGGAATTGATTTTTCTGGGTTGGGTTCCGTGGGCGATGCCCCCGGCTACTATGGAATGCCCCTTCGGGGCGATTACACAATCCAATTATCTCTGCCGGGCGAAATGGAGGCGAATCATGCCGCAATCGTTGCACATGCTGTCGGTTCATATTGTCTTCTCGACGAAGAAACGGGAAACGTGGTTGGGGTCGACGGTTCGCGAGCGGGTGTGGGCCTACATGTCAACGATCCTGCAAAATCTGGAGTGTCATTCGATCACAGTCGGGGGGGTGTCGGATCATGTGCATGTGTTGTGCAATCTGACCAAGAAGCACGCGCCGATGGACGTGATGGAAACGCTGAAGAAGGATTCGTCGAAATTTGTGAAGACGCTCGATCCGAAGCTCGCGGGGTTTCACTGGCAGGATGGCTACGGTCTTTTCAGCGTGAGTCCGTCGCATTGCGACGCGGTGAGGGAATACATTCTGAATCAGGAAGAGCATCACAAGACGGTGACGTTTCAGGAAGAGTTCCGAAGATTGTTGGAGAAAAATGGGGTTCAATTCGACGAGCGGTATGTTTGGGATTGAACGATGGATTGCCCTTTCAGGGCGACGATATTTTTTCGGATGACGTTTCCGTGGGCGCTGCCCACGGCTACTATGGGTCAGGCCTTCGGCCTGATTTTTCGGGCTTGGGGCTGTTTTTTGACCGGTTTTGCGAAATCTGGCGCAACTTGCTGTTGATGCGTAAATTATTGTGCTCAAGTCTGCGGAATTAAGGTCTTGGAATTGAAAATATGAGGTCAAAGTTGCCGGGTTTGCAGTCAGTTTCGTCAGGGTTGCACTCAGACGCGCGAAGTCTGTGGTCAGGCTCGTCAGGTCTGCGGTCAGGGGCCGGAAGTTTGACCGCAGCTCGCCGGGGTCTGTTGTCAAGGCTGTCGGGTCTGAGTGCAGGTGCGCGAAGTTTGTGGTCAAACTTGGGAAGTCCGTCCGCATATGCAGAATCTGAGATCAAACTTGCCGGGTTTGAGGTCAGTTTCGGGAGGCCTGAGGTCAGTTTCGCGGGGTCTGTGTACGACCGTGGCGGAACAAACGGGCATTTTTTTGGGCTTCGCAATCATGTTTCAGAGCATGCTCGCAAAAGGCAGGTTGAATAAATGACTGTCAACATTGCCGAATTGTATCCTTACGAGTTATGCGCGATCACGGGGAAGATCGCGATGCAGAAGGAGCTTCTTGAAGTCAACGGGACGGCACCCATCAAGATTTTGAAGGTGGACGACCAGTGGCTTGTTCTGGATGGAGCCAACAGGGTCATGGCATCAAAGGAACTCGGCCGTACGACGATCGAGGCGAAGGAGCTTTTCAGGCAGCCGAATGAGATGCCGCATTATCAGGACTGCCTGGCCAAGGCCATCGAACGCGGATGGAAGGGCTACGAAAATTTTCCGAAGGCCGAAGTCCCGCCGGAAGGCGGGCTGCGTCCCAAGGTTCCCCCGACGCTGCCGATGAAAAAGCTGGCACCGGTGCAACAGCCCGCCCCGGAGCGCGAGCCGAAACCGCCTCGCGAGGCGTCGCCCCGTCCTGTCGAGCCGCCGAAGCCGCGTCTCGGCGTGGCGGAGGTGATGAACATCGTGAAGGGTTGTACAATACGCGAGCGCTACCGGCTTGCAGCCGTCGTCAATGGGAAACAATGGGTGGTCATGAAGGCCGGCAAGAAGCTTGATCTGGACGCCTCGGTCGCCAAGCTGGCGGAACTGATGATTGAAACGACGCATGATGATCTGGTTTTTGGCCTGGTGGAACCGGCCAAGAAATAGGGCGATGGGCATCAGATTTTGATTTGAGAAAGTTTAGTTGAGTCCGGTTCGGCGGGTGCCGGTGACCGGGCCAGCATGTAAGAAAAAAGAAACGGAGAAAAGGAAGAGATGAAGATACAACCATTGGGTGATCGCGTTCTCGTCGAGCCTGTCAAGGAAGGCGAGATCAAAAAGGGCGGGATTATTATCCCGGACTCAGCAAAAGAAAAACCGACCGAAGGCAAAGTCATTGCCGTCGGCACGGGCAAAATTGACGACAAGGGCAACAAAATTGCCTTTAACGTGAAGGTCGGCGACAAGGTTCTGATGCCGAAGTACGGCGGAACCGAAGTCAAGTACGACGGTCACGATTACCAGATCATGCGCGAGGAAGACATCCTCGGCGTCATCACCGGCTAAGCCATTCAAATAAGGAAAACATATCATGGCAGCAAAACAACTGAAGTATGACACAGAAGCACGCCAATCAATTTTGATCGGCGTCGAGAAGCTGAGCCGCGCCGTCAAGGCGACGCTCGGCCCGCGTGGACGCAATGTCGTCCTCGACAAAAAATTCGGCAGTCCGACGATTACGAAGGACGGCGTGACGGTCGCGAAGGAAATCGAACTTCCCGACGCATTCGAAAACATGGGCGCGCAGATGGTCCGTGAAGTCGCCAGCAAGACGAGCGACATCGCGGGCGACGGCACGACGACGGCGACGGTTCTGGCCGAGGCGATCTATCGCGAAGGTCTCAAGAACGTCACCGCGGGCGCAAACCCGATGGGCCTGAAGCGCGGCATTGATCTCGCGGTCACACGCGTGGTCGAGTCCCTCGTGAAGCAGTCCAAGAAGGTCAAGGACGCCCACGAAATCGCGCAGGTTGCGACGATCTCCGCCAATGGCGAAGAGTCCATCGGCAAGATCATCGCGGACGCGATGGAAAAGGTCGGCAAAGACGGAACGATCACGGTCGAAGAAGCCAAGAGCATCGACACGACGCTCGAAGTTGTCGAGGGAATGCAGTTCGACAAGGGTTACCTCTCGCCGTACTTCGTGACGAACGC
>CAIYET010001033.1 GCA_903925285.1 Candidatus Hydrogenedentota bacterium
CGCCGCCTTGCGTGACGCCCTGACGCCGTACAGGGCCGATTCGGGGTATATCGTGCGCCCCGACAAGGAGCCGGGGAAGAATGAGTACCGTGTCGAGTGGCGGCGCGGCTGGAATTGGGTTTGCCGGGCCACGGGGATCGGCGCGCATCCGCACATGCTTCGTCACAGCGTTGCAACGCACCTGTTGGACGTGGGCTACACGCTCGCGGAAATCGCGGTGTTCCTTCGGCATTCAGACTTGCGCGCCACGCAGATCTACGCGAACCTGCGGGGCGTCACGTTGAAGATTGAGAGGTTCTAATGAAACTACTATCCCCAGACGACGTTCCCGGGCCGCTGCGTGAGTTGATGGAGATGTGCTTTCCTGGCGGCGAGTGGCGAACGTGGTTCGCTGAACGCAACGACGTTTTTGAGGACACGCCACAGCAATTATTGTCCATAACGTATGATGAGCGCGATTTGCGCAAGAACGTCGAAGATATAATTAATCGTCTTTATGACGCACTCTCGTTTCTGTCCATCGAGCAAGTTGTGAATCCAGGCGATATTGCTGATGAAATTCTCGCGAAACTTGAGGGGAGGTTCTAATCCTATTTTTCCCCAATGCGCTTGTTGAGGTTTTTCCAGCGCGCATCCCACCCGGACTTACTTGTGCTTTTGGGGAGATCTCCGTTGCGTATAGACTCGCGATACAGAGCATCGCGCGAGCGTACGGAATGATCTGCGGCGTCGTTATGCCCCTTTTCAATGATCGCTCGCACATCTTCGGATTTCTGCGCCTTGACCTGTCCTGCCAAGTTTTCGGTATTGCGTTGTTCGTCCGAGTCTCCCGGCCTTGAAAAGCGCAGGAACCGTCGAAGCTGCGGGCCAACAACGGGAAAGTCGGTAATATGGTTTCCGTACCATTCTTTAGAGTTATTCGGGAGATACCAGAATGACGAGCCTATGAGCTGATTAATCTCATTCTTTGCCATGCCAGCAGCGGCGTACTTTCCGCCCGCCTTGGCCTGGTTGTCGGTAAGCACCATTTGCCCCCTGAATGAATCATAGGCGTTACCGTGATAGGCGTACTGCGCAAGATCCGACACGATGCCTACAAACGGATTTGGCGAGTTGTAGGGGTTCAAGTTGCCCAGCGTCTTCCCTATCTGATTCATGCTTCCATAATGCCCATCCGCCGCGCGAAGCGAGTTCCACACAACGGAGTTGAGCGCTTGCCCTACGTGGTCGGACGGTATGCACGAATACGCGGCATCTCCGTCTGACGTGATGCCCCACGGCCATATCAGGTACATCATCTTGTCAAACTCGGAAATCTTATCGTACATCTTCTTGATTTCGTCGCCCATCATACCAGTGGCGCCCGCGTACATGATGAGTTTCGGCATTACATCCCACATAGCGCGTTTAAGCATATAGGACTTGGGGTTTTCGCGGAACGATTCAATGTTGGCGCGGTCGGCCTGAATCGCGGCGTTTGAGAACATGAAAAGCGAGTTGGTGAATCCGCGCGCCGAGCCACCAGCCAGAAAGTCTTGCGAACCTGCACGGGAGCGCACCATCTCGAAGTCTACGTTGTCATGGCCTTGGGTGTTTTCCAGATACTTCGCGCCGCCCAGCTTGCCCCACTTCTCAAAAAACTCGTTCCAGTCGTTGAAAACTGCCTTGCCAACACGATACAGGAAATTGCGGCGTTTGTTTGGGCTGCCCTCAAACTCATCAATCATCTTATCGAGGCGTTCGCTTACGGTGTCCTCGCGCCCGGACCATTGGCGTCCCGCTATCATACCAGAGTTGTCCATAACCCACTTCACAAACGGAGTATGTTCGTCCTTAAATACCGCCTTAAACGCGTCCTTCATCACTTGAGAATGGGCGTACAACTGTTGGAACGGCTGCGTGAACTCGCGGATAACAGGAGGTAAATTCTGGTCTGCCGGGAGTTGATTCACGCTTCCCCAAAAATCGCGATAGGCGTTCCACGGGCCGAAGCCTGGGTTGTTGATGGTCCACATGCGCTTGAACGGCATGGATAACGATTGCATGGTGCGCGATGCCGCGCCGCCTACCACGGGGTGTTGTTCGTAAATGCGCGCCACTGCTTTTGGAACATAGTAGCCTTTAACCTTGCCGTCCTCCATAACCTTCAGGAGCGCGAGGCCGGAATTTGCATTTGGCTCAACAGGCGCGTGGCGCATTCCATCCCACTTCGTCTTTGCTGGCGTGGCGTCAATATTGTTTAACAGTACAAGTTTGGCATTGTTTACCGCCGCCGCGTGCATCAGGCTCATGTCCTTGCGTATCGTGGCGTGCAGCGGATTCTCGATGTCGTTTAGTGTGCCATATCTCCGGTAGATGCCAGTACCCGTTGCGTCCTTTCCGGCTATCGAGTCCATCATGTTCTGAACGTTGAACGTAACGTAGGAATCGTTATTCTTAATGTGTTTCATCAGTTCCGGCGTAAGCATACCGGAGCGTTCCAGCATGGGTATCGCATACTCATTGCGTATCTTCCAATACTCTTTGGCTGCGGCATCCAGTGCGGAGATCTGCTGGGGGGTATGCCTCTGCTTTATCTCGGCCAAGGCCTCTTGTGCCTGTTCCTGCGTAACGCCGCGCGGATTCCCTAAGTCTATGCTGTCGCCGCGCGCA
>CAIYET010001034.1 GCA_903925285.1 Candidatus Hydrogenedentota bacterium
CCACCCTCGACTCTATTGAATCGGGCGATCGATTATCAAGAAAGGCGGTCGTGTTCCAGGAGGAGTTCGCGGCTTATTCGCGAACGCCGAGGCGGCGCAGGATCGTCATCATCGGACACCAGTTCGTGAATGCCGACTGGGCCAGGTTCAGTCCAATGAAGCCCGTGAAGAGAAGCCAATAGGGGCTGTGAACCGCCGCCAGCACCGCGGAGGCCGTCACGAACGAACCGGCGATCAACCGCAACCATCGATCAACTGTCATGAGTGGCACTCCTTGTCGTAGTCTTGTCTCGATTTCAAGTTCGCCTCTATCGTGCCAAACCAGCGCGACACAATGTCAGTCGAACAAAGTAAACAAATTGGGAACCGTTATTATGCGCAAAATCGCGTCGTTTCTCGCCATCGTCCTTCTGGCCGGTTGCGTCTCCTCCGCCGATCCCAATACTTGGCCTCCGAAATCTCCCCGTGGAAACGAATGGGTTGACAAATATACCGGCCATAAGATCATCCGCCTGTCCCGGCGCGACGGGACAAACGAGGTTTTCTATTTCCATCAGAATCCCTTCCCGGCAGTCGGCGACAAGATGGTCTTCATGGGATCCACCGACAAGGGAAGGTGTGCCTTTACGGTCGATTTGAAGACCTTTGAGATCCGTCGGATCACGACCATCAATACGGGGTTTGAAGTGGTCGCACCCAAGAGCCGCCAATTGTTCTACATGAGCGGCGACAGCGTGTACTCGACGCATTTGGACACGCTCGATACGCGCGAAATCGCCAAGGTGCCGCATCATTACACGTGGGGACGCGGTTTTTCAGTCAACTCGGACGAAACGATGCTGACGGCCTGTTATTGCCTCGGCGAGGACAAGTATTACACGTCGAAAATGCCGCGAGAACAATGGATTCGAGAGATCTGGAAGGGAAAACTACCAAACGCGATTTACACGGTCGATATTCGAAGCGGAAAGATCGACGAGTTCTATCACGAGAATGAGTGGATCGGGCACGTGCAGTTTTCGCCCACCGATCCGACGCTCATCGAGTTCTGCCACGAAGGGCCGGGGCATGATGTGGACCGCTTGTGGGTCATCCGCTCGGATGGTACCGGTCTGCGCAAACTCCATGACAAGAAATACCCGCGCGAACTCCAGACCCATGAATTTTGGTCGCCCGATGGCTCGAAGATCTGGTGCGACTTTCAGACGCCGAGTTTGCCCGCGCGGGTTGCGCCCTTCATGGAAGCAGTGACGTATCCCCGGTTCTACCTCGCGTCCGTCGACGCAAAGACATGGGAGTTGAAGCTGTATCCGTACCAGATGCGTTATGCCTCGCGGCACTTCAATATTTCCCCGGACCAGACGATGTTCTGTGGCGATGGCGAAGGCGGAAGTTTTCGTTTATGCCCGTCGGGCAAATGGATTTTCTTGTACAAGATAGAGAACGGCAAGCTGCGGGTCGAGAAGTTGTGCAGCATGGCCGGCCACTCTTGGAAGCCCTACCCCGAGCCAAACACGCATTTCACGCCGGACGGCAAGTGGGTCGTCTTTCAGTCGGACGCGGGAGGCGCTACGCAGGTGTACGCGGTTTCGGTCGATGGCCGGAAGTAAGACATCGACATTTCCAACGTCGCGCTACCTATTCTTGCGCGCGTGTGGTGAATTCACTTCGCAACGCGTCGAGAGCGTGCTGGAGATCCGGGGGCGGTGGGGCGGTGAAACGCATGGTTTCGTGGGTGACGGGGTGCTCGAATCCGAGGCGCTCGGCGTGAAGGGCTTGGCCGTCGAGCGCATCGAGGGCGTCTTTGACTTGCGGCGAGATCGGCCACCGGTTGAAATCCGTTACGCCGTAAACGGGGTCGCCAAGAACGGGGTGTCCGGCGTAGCGCAGGTGAACGCGGATCTGATGGGTCCGTCCGGTTTCGAGGACGAGTCCGACGAGCGAGGCGACTCCGTAGCGTTCGAGGGTTTCGAAGTGCGTGACGGCTTCGCGTCCGCGTACGCCGGTGACGGACATTCGTGCGGGATCGCTGAGGCTGCGGCCTACGGGCACGTTGATGCGCCCGCGATCCTCGGTGAATTCGCCGCGCACGATCGCGAGGTAGCGGCGGTCGAAGGCGTGCTCGCGCACTTGTTGGGCCAATCCGAGGAAGGCGGCACGCGACTTGGCCACGACGAGCAACCCGGACGTGTAGCGGTCGATCCGATGGACGATTCCGGGACGGTACATTTCGCCGCCGGAGCCGTTCATTTCGGGACAGTGGAACATGAGCGCGTTCACAAGCGTGCCGGTCGCGTGCCCCGGCGCGGGATGTACGACCATACCCGACGGTTTGTCGATGACGATTAGGTCGGCGTCTTCATGGACGATCACGAGTGGGATGTCTTCGCCGGGCGGTCGTTCCTCGGGCGGCGGCGGCAACTCGACTGCAACCGTATCGCCGGGCACGACGAGTCGGCTAGAACGCTTGGCCGCCATGCCGTTGACCGTGACGCGCCCGTCCTTGATCAGCTTCTGCAGGAACGAACGAGACGCGTCTTCGACGACCGCCGCCAAATAGACGTCCAACCGCAGCCCCTCGAATTCGGGGCCAACAATATCTTCAAATGATTTCAGCGACACGGCGGAACCCCGGCGCAAGCGCCCGATAAACGGCCTGATATTCTTTGAACCAGCGGTCGTACTCGAGGACGCGGTTCGCGTCGGGTTCACAGCTATCTACCACGCGAATGGCCGCGTCGCAGGCTTCCACGACGTTCGTGCGCAGTCCGGTGCCAACCATCGCCAGCAGCGCCGCCCCGTAGGCCGGGCCTTCGTCGATGTTGATGCGGACCAGCGGCACGTTGTTGATATCGGTCTGGATTTGCCGCCACAACGGACTGCGTGCGCCGCCGCCCGAAGCGCGGACCTGTTCGATGGGTACGCCCATCTCGCGAATGATTTCGAGACTGTCGCGCATTCCGAATGCGACGCCTTCGAGTACGGCGCGCGCCATGTGCGCACGCGTGTGGCGCAACGACAGGCCGACGAACGCGCCTTTCGCATACGGATCCTTGTGCGGCGTGCGTTCGCCGCTCAGATACGGCAGAAACGTCAGACCTTCCGAACCGGCCGGCACGCGCGCCGCCGCGTCCGCGATGTATTCGTACGCATCCGCGCCGGTCTCCGCCGCTACGGCCTTTTCATTCTGGCAGAGCGTGTCGCGGAACCAGCGCAACGATCCGCCCGCGCTCAGCATCACGCCCATGACGTGCCACTTGCCCGGCACGGAGTGGCAAAATGTGTGGACGCGCCCTTGTGGATCGAGGCAGATCTCGTCTGCGAACGCGAAGACGACGCCGCTCGTGCCGACGGTCGATGAGATCGCGCCGCGCCGAACGATGCCGCAACCTATGCCGCCTGCCGCCTGATCGCCGCCGCCCGCTACGACGGGTATCCCAGCCGGCAGACCTGTCGCCGCTGCGACATCCGCCGCGAGTTTGCCCGTAACGTCTGTGCCCTCGTAGGCGCGCGGCATGAAATCGGCGGGGATCTCGAGCAACGCCATCAACTCGCGATGCCAGGTCCGATTGCGCACGTCGAACAACAGCGTGCCCGAAGCATCCGCGACGTCTGTCGCGAACTCGCCGGTCAACGCGAAGCGGATGTAGTCTTTCGGCAAGAGGACTCGACGGACCTTCTCATACGCGGCCGGCTCGTTCTCGCGCAGCCAGAGGATCTTCGGCGCGGTGAATCCGGTCAGCGCCGGATTGCAGACCATTTGGATGAGACGCTCGGCGCCCACCTTGGCGGTAATATCGTCGCACTGTTTCGCGGTGCGTTGGTCGCACCACAGGAGCGCGGGGCGAATGACTTGGTTGTTCGCATCGAGGAACACGGAGCCGTGCATCTGGCCGGTCAGGCCGATACCCTTGACGTCTTTCGCGGCCGTACCCAGGGCCTGCGCCAGCTTCGACAGCGTCTCGAAAGCCGCGCGTTTCCAATCGGCCGGGTCCTGTTCGGCCCAACCGGGCTTCGGACTGTACAGCGGATATTCGACAAGCGCCGACGCCACCACAACGCCCGCGTCGTTTACGGCGAC
>CAIYET010001035.1 GCA_903925285.1 Candidatus Hydrogenedentota bacterium
CCGATCTCGGTCAAGGCCATCCCGAATTGACCGCACACAAGAAGACGCTGGCGGCCCATTGCACACTGGTCGTCAGCAGTGTGCCAACAGACACGGAAGCCATCGCAAGACACTTGGGCCTTCAGAAGACGGCACAAGCCTTGCTTATGCTGGAATTGGCCGGAGAGGCAGTGCTTGAACGCAAGCCGCGTTCTGAACTTCACCGGTACTGTCACGATTTAGTCGCAGCAGCCAATCGTCGTTTCTACTTCTTTGGCGACGAGACGTTGAATGAGAAGGCCATTCGCTATCTGGCCGAATTGGAGAGCAAGACACGTGAGTTGGATGATGCCGTTGAGGAATATCGCCGGTCTGAAGACGCCCCTTATCCGCTCGGATCGAGTAAGGCTATGAGAGAACTACGGCGGCATGTTGGGCGAATCGGGCCAGTGCCAGAACCGGTACTCATTTTTGGTCCCACAGGGTCGGGTAAAGAGGTCATGGCCAAGGCATTACATGTAACGAGTGGTCGAAAAGGCGCGTTCGTCCCTGTGAATTGTGCCGTATTGGGTGGGAATCCAGCACTGGTGGAGGACCGATTGTTCGGTCATGTTACAGGTGCATATACGGGAGCGACGAAGGAAACCAAAGGGGCGTTTGAGGAAGCCCACGGAGGGACATTGTTTCTCGATGAAATAGGCGAGTTGCCGCCCGAGGTCCAATCACAGTTGCTTCGGGTATTGGAGGAAAGGTCCATACGGCCAATGGGAACCATGACAACCCGTCGCGTTGATGTGCGTATCGTCGCCGCCACACACCGGGACTTGGGGCAAATGGTTGGCCGAAGTACGTTTCGCGAGGATCTATTCTACCGCCTAAACGTGCTCACGCTCCGTGTTCCACCGCTGCGAGAGCGTCCCGACGATATGCGTAGCATCGCCGCCCACGCGGCACAGGAACTCAAGAAGAATGGATACGACCTCAATCTTGGAAAGGCGGATTGGGACGCACTGCGCGGGTTCGAGTGGCCTGGCAACGTACGACAATTTCTGAACGTCCTAAAGCGGGCTGCTTATCTGGGAAAGCCGATAGTCGAGATACTCGAAGAGGAGAGGGCCTCCAGACAGGATTCAAACCAGGTTGGAGTTAGCGAATTACTAAGCCTATACTGCCCGAGTCGTCCAGAGGATGTTTCTCCGGCGCGGGATGTGTATAGGACGTATGTGCGGCACGTCTTGGAGCTTTGTGAGGGAAATATCTTGCGGACGGCAAAGGCATTGGGGATCGCACCAAACACATTGAGGAAGCATCTTTCATAGAGCCTTTGACTTGATAGCATCTTCTGCTGATGTTTGTGAACTGCCTAGAGAAAATGAATAACGCGAAGAAGGAGAATCCAGTGGAAAAGGGAACGGTAGAGGCGGTGCTTAGGGATTTCTTGCGCCTGTTCATCTCGAATCCATACCTTTGTTACACGGAACACGGTCTTCACGCACTCTTCTATGCCCACCTGTATAACGCGTTGGGGCAGGAATCACTGTATTTCAACTTCAAGGGCCATATAGTCTGTGCCTTACAAAAAGAGTATGCAACAGCCCATAAATTGGAGAAGGCGAAGCGCCAACACTGGGATATCGCACTTATCCACAAACCAGAGAATAGTGACGACATCGATTATGACATGATGCCACTTGCCGCAGTCTTTGAATTTGGCATGAACTCCAATTTAGAACACCTGATAGACGATATTCAACGAGTGGGCCATGAAAGAGCGAATGCAGATCATCGCTATGTCGTGCATCTTTACCGGTTGTCCGAAGCAAAGACGCGCTTCTCTGGAAGGGATTGGTCAAGCAGGGCGAGGGATGTAACAAAGTTTGTGAAAGACGATAGGCTTCTTCGTTTCTTGGAAAAAGTCTCCAATGGTTCTATGCGGCCCGAGCAAATAGTCGCATTTCTCATGGAAATGGGTATGGATAAGGCGAAAGCAAAAGCCATTGTGGGAGAACGTGGCGTAGAAAGACCCGCAACAATCTACTTCGGTCTTGCTGACAATGCCACGGAACCAGCCCCCTTGCCAGCGAGGCTTTACGCGGTATCAGATGGCAGAAGTCAACTCATCACTGTCAATGGATTTGAGACGGCATTCGCCCACGAGGTTCTAAGGCGTTGCGAGAAGGTGCGAACAGCTTCACTTTGATCGTGCTCTGGGCAGGAAGACACACTGAGAAAGGAAGACTGTAATGGAGAAACCATTAAGACAAGCGGTTGAGACTGCAATCAGAAAGACTATTGACAGCTACGGGACTGTCGTGCGGGAAGAACGCTTCTTCTGTGCGGTATTATTTCATTTGCTCCTGTCCGATGAATCGAGGATTGCAGCGTTTCTAAAGCAATGTGGCATAGTCGGTGAACTCGACCTAAAATCAGCACGTGTCTTTGTCGAGTATGCCATGGTGCGCGATCTATGGAATGAACTTGAGGGAGTCGAGAATTCGAATCGTTTCAAGATCGATTTCATCCTAGAATGGCTTGACTTGCCGGACTGTTTACGAAATCTCGACGTACATTCCTTTAACGGACAGTTTGTGTCCGGCATTCCATCCAATAAGTACATACAGAGTCCGGCACGTTGGGGTGTCAAGAATATATGCAAGAGTCTTGCGAATTACCCGGAGTTGATCAAGATCGCCTGCAAGTTTAAGTGGAGCTTTAACATCAAGCCTGACATCGTTATAGAATTGGATCGCAATACCGTAGTCTGTATCGAAGCGAAAGTAGAATCCGGTGAGGGCGGATATCCATCAAGCAAGGAAGACAAAGCAGCACTTCGGAGAGCGGCGTTGCCAGGGTTCTCGTGCGGTCAACTTGAGCTCCAAGAATTCGTGATGAAGAAGATACTAGGATTCGACAATGTCGAGTTTGTCTTCCTGACCGCAAAGGGCAAGGAAGGTGCTGGAGCGCCAAAGTGGAGTGCCGTGTTTAAGGGGTTTGAAACTGAAAACCCAACTGTTCAAGCCGCGTTGCGACGAATTGAGTACTTGGAGAACCTGAAATGAATCAAACGATGATAGTCATCCATCGCGGTACACATGAAATTGGAGGAAGCTGTGTCGAGCTGTGTTCTGGCGGGAGCCGTATTGTCATTGATTGCGGTATGCCGCTCGTGAACCCGGATGGTTCTGAATTCAACATGGGAAAATACAAGGGTTTGACAGGACCGGAGCTGGTCGCAAAGAAGATTCTTCCCGCCGTCGAGGGCCTTTATGAATGGCAAGAGCCCTCCGTTGCTGGGCTCCTGATATCCCACGCGCATCAGGACCACTACGGATTTCTGAACCATATCCATCCTGACATTCCCGTGTACATGGGCGAAGGCACTAAACGCCTCATCGAAATTACGACCCTATTCTCGCCGACGAAAATCCTCCTGAAGAACCCCAAGCCCTTTGCGTGGCCGGGTGAGTTTACCGTGGGTAAGTTCCGGGTCGTGCCGCATCTGGTAGACCACAGTTCCTTCGGGGCATTTGCCTTTGAGATTGAAGCCGAGGGAAAGCGTGTCTTCTACTCCGGAGATTTCCGCGAGCACGGTTATCTGGGTAAGACTATGAAGATCATCAGAGACAAATGCGCACCATGCGTGGATGCGCTTCTTATGGAAGGCACTATGTTCGGGCGGGAAGAAGAACCTGATATGACCGAGCAGCAACTGGCCGATGCAGCGAAGGTCATCTGCCTGGAGTGTCCTAAAGGGATCTTGGTCTACCAGTCCGGCCAGAACGTGAGCCGCGCCGTGTCGTTTTATAAGGCCGCGCGAGCTTCGGGACGCGAATTGGTGCTCGATTTCTACACCGCCCATGTGCTCGCGGAGCTCGGACGATGCGCAGGTGGGAAGAGCCTGCCCTATCCAGGGAATCTTCCGGGTATCCGGGTCTGGTACCCGCATTTCTTGACAGAACGCATGAAAAAACAAGGCCGCCAAGACATCATCGACCGTTTTGGGAAGACGCCGTTCTTCCTGAGCAGGAAGAAGATGCCCGAGTGCCTTGACAAGCTCCTGGTCTTCGTCCGCCCTGCCATGGATTTCGATCTCAAACGCATTGAAGGAATTGAAGGTTCAACCCTGATCTATTCTCTGTGGTCGGGATATCGCGAAAAGGGCGCAACAAAGAAGTTTCTGGATACGGCCAAGTCCTTGGGAATCACTGAGCGGTATCTCCACACTGGCGGCCATGCCACCTTGAAGACCTTACGTGGTCTTGTGCATACCCTCAAGCCGAAGGCATTGATTCCTGTTCATACTTTTCACCCCGAGGAATATGCCACCTTCAACGCACCTCTCCAGCAACTCAAAGACGGAGAGGTATACGACTTCTGAAAGGAAGTGGTCCCGTGTCCGATGAACACGTTGAATGCGCCATTTGTGGAAGCGACGTATCGCCTCTGTGCCTCGTTGGATACGCCAACGCTGTGTGTGACGAGTGCCGCACTCGGGCCGTGAATGCCGGTGGAAGCGAGCCTTGTCACAATACGGAAAATGACACGGGCGACAACCCTGTTTTCATCGACGGGATCAAGTGCTGGTGTCGCTACAAATTCGGGGGCGTCGTAGCCGTCATGCGCGACGAGCATGATTGCGGCTCCCTGCGTGAGTTCTATGACAAGCATGTCGATTCTTCCCGTTATCGCGGAGCTTTGCTGGGGCTCGCGGTCGGAGACGCCCTAGGCACAACACTGGAGTTCGAGACTCCTGGAACCTTCCCAAAACACACGGACATGACAGGTGGCGGACCGTTCCATCTAAAGCCAGGGGAATGGACTGACGACACGTCTATGGCCTTGTGCCTTGCCGAGAGTCTTACAGAATGCAAGGGATTCGATGCGACCGATCAAATGAAGCGGTATTGCCGCTGGTATCATGAAGGATATCTCAGCAGCAATGGCAAGTGTTTTGACAAAGGCGTCACAACGGAAAATGCATTGTTGCGCTTTGAACGTACCGGTGATCCATGGTCGCGGTCCACGGATCCGAGGAGTGCAGGAAACGGCTCGCTCATGAGACTCGCGCCTATTCCGATCTTCTACGCAGGTGATCCTGAGACGGCAATCAAGATGTCCGGCGAGAGTTCCCGGACAACCCACGGCGCAAGAACTGCCGTAGATGCATGTCGGTACTTTGGAGGGTTAATCGTCGGAGCAATTCGGGGAGAAGAAAAAGAAAAGCTTCTCGCTCCCATGTACAGCCCTGTCGAAGGTTCAGACGGCTTTGACTACTGGAAGATACATCCCCTAGCTCCCGAAGTGGCCGAAGTGGCGGACGGATCGTTCACGCGCCGTGAACCGCCGCAGATTCAAGGGTCCGGCTATGTCGTAAAGACCCTCGAAGCGGCGCTGTGGGCTTTATACAAGACGACGAGTTTCAAGGATGGGGCAATTCTCGCGGTTAATCTTGGAGATGATGCTGACACGGTCGGCGCTGTATACGGCCAGATAGCCGGAGCGTACTACGGTGAGTTCGGTATTCCGCGCCGATGGAGAATCTCACTTGCGATGCGTGACCGCATAGAACATCTTGCGGACCAGCTTGTAGAAGGGATTGAATCTCGTTAGTCCGCAGGGCAAGCAGGACAATGAGAGCGGAACCGCGTAGGCGATTGCAGGACTCGGTTTCTGATTTTCGCATCAAGGCGACGTTCTGCTAGGATTGCTCCGGCATTGTGAGAATAAGGAAAAACCAATAGATGCAAGAAGAAATTGACATAAAAGAAACGGACCTTGAAGAGATGGCCATGGCCATGCATGAAGCGGCCCATGCCGTGGCTGAGAGATACATAACATGAAGAAACAAGTCGAGCAAGCAGAAATGTGCACGGATGCCATTGAGCGAGCCAGGAGCGCCTGTGTAGGTGAGGTCGGCATCTTCTGGTTCTTCAAGGGCAATGTAATATCTGACTCTGTTTCTCACTCGCTTGGCGAGGAGTACGGCAATTTCGTAAACGGCAGATCGGACCACTGCACATTCTGGCCCAGTATTCAGCGGCTGTCTCCGGAAGCGGCAAAGTACGAATACGATCAAGTGCCGCGAGGAAGGGTCGTTTACAATAGGAAGGACGATAGGTTCTTCGTCTACGGCTCAGAGAAGTTTGTCCGAAATGAACGACAGAAAGGCATGGTTCTATCGAAATTCAATCTCCCGCCCGATAAGACTTTCTTCCGAGCAGATGAGCACTACGCCAGCATTCCGGGAATGCTCGAAGAGTAAGTGTGAGCACCGAAGCATACCATAATTGCGAAAGTCATTGATGTCACAGAAATACTAGTTCTTCGTGTGATTCTCCGTCGAGCTATCCAAGGTGTCGGTTGGTGACAGTGATGGACAACCTAAGGCAGTTCAGGGACATCCTTCTCAATCAACTCCTTCATTCGAGGTAATGACCTGCCCCCATCAAGGGAGAGCTCAAGCCCAGCAAGTGATGGTTGATATTCTTACTGCCGCGCCCTGCAAGCGGCTAGACGTTCCCGCCGTCACAAAACCGGCCTACAGGCCACGTTCTGCCGTCATCAGTAACAAAGGCTTTGCCCGGCCAGTGGCTCAGTGTAGGCGACCCTAGAAGACCCAGCCCACTCCGAATCGAAGTGCGCTGCCTATCACATGCTAAGAGGCGTTCGCGACCAGCTTCTCAGCTTTTCTTGCTCTTGGCCATGGCAAGCAAAGATGCCGGTACCTCGCCATACGGCTCCGCATCAATGGCACAGCTTGCGGCAGAAATGGCCTTGATTTCCTGCGCGGTCATACCGGCGGCCTTAGCTTCCGAAACAACTTCGTGCAAACGTCCAACGAGCCGGTGACGAGTGCCTTCTTTGCACTTCACATCGGCACCCTTGTTGATGAAGACGCCCATTCCCCTTCGGGTATAGAGGATGTCCATGACCTCTAGGTCGCGATAGGCCTTCGCTACGGTGTTGGGATTGACGTTCATCTTTTCCGATGCCTCACGTACCGAGGGAAGCTGGTCGCCTGTTTTCAAACGGCCTGAAGCAACGGCAAACTGAACGGAGTTCTCTATCTGGACGTACACCGCGACACTGCTGTGGATATTGATGTTCTCAAACATGAAACCTCTCCTTTCGCTGGTTATTGGCAATTCCCGCCGTTCTCAGTTGATGATAATAGGGGAACAAGGCCCAGACTCTCAATCCGGTCAAGACGCCGGAACATCCACGGCCTTTGACCCGTCAGTATTATCTTTCGGGAAGTCTTCAGGTTTTCGCTCTAACTTGTACTGCCGTATGACACCCATGCAGAGGTCTTCGCATTCGTCACTCCGAAACCACTTGTAGAGTGAACGCATGTCAAATCCCCATTTCTTTGCACAGGCATTCGCAACCTTTTCTTCCAGCTTTGCTTCCCGTCCTTCCGTGAATTGGCCGTATCCCCGCAAGAATTCGATGCCAAGGTAGACATGAGCCAACTCGTGAGCGATTACCAGCATGACGTATTGGTCTGGGGTCTGGTCAATAATTGGCCCGTAGAACAGGATTGATTGTGTTGGCGTAATCACAGAAGCGAACACGGCTTCTCTAAGGTCCGGGAATCCAGTCCAGCCATGCCAATTTAGGCACAATGAGATATGCGGGACGAGGTAGCTTGGCCGTGGAGGGCCTTTTCGGAGTGTCTTCCAACTGTCGAGCATCATATCTCTGGCAGGCTTTGGGATTCGCCTCCATGTCACTCGGAACAATGAGGCAAAGCGTTCATTATTGAAAGCATCAGGCGCATCG
>CAIYET010001036.1 GCA_903925285.1 Candidatus Hydrogenedentota bacterium
AAACGGCAGTTGGTGCAGGCGATACTCGCTTGCACCAACTGCCGAATTTTGGTTTATAGCTGGCCGGAAGAGCCAAAAAAGCTCGTCCGTGGAGTCCTTCGGAATCCACGGACGAACATGATGCACTTGCCGGGTCTTCGCGTCCGAGCCTACTTGATGGAATCGGGAACCAGCCGTTTGTTGTTGACAAGCGTACCGGCGATGGTAACCTTCTTGCCGACATACCCCGCAAGCTTGAGGCCTTTCTTGCCTCCCACGCCCAAGGTCTTGCCCTTCAGCGCATCCATGGGCTTACCGTCGGCGTCCTTCGCCGTTGCAACCGTCACGTGGAATCTCTTGACCTCTTTGCCGGTTTTCTTGTCCGTGACCATCTTGGATTCGAGTTTTCCGGTCACTTCGCATTTGACCTCGATCTTCGGCTTTGCGGCTGCGGCCTTTCCGGCTTTCGCAGGCGGGTCCGCCGCATAGGCGCCTACCATAAATCCTGCGGTTACGGTCAACGCCAATACCAACACCAACATCCTGTACTTTCTCATGTGCGTGTCCTTTCTTCCGATTTTGGAACCCATTCTTCGCTTCAAGCAAACAAACTAACACGTCTCATATTATCTTCTTGAACACCCGGTGCGCACAAAAAGTTCCCGCATCACCTTGCCTCGCAATCCTTCTCGACCGCGTTCCTGCTATAGTGTGGATAGGAGGAACCAAGCAATGGCGCAACCGAAAACGATGCGACGCAGACAGTTTCTTGCAACGCTCGCCGGAACTGCGGCCGCCGCAGCGCCGCTGGCGTGTTCGACGTCCCGTTTGCATGCGCGACGCGCCCGGCCCAACGTTGTCTTCGTGTTCGCCGACCAGTGGCGTGCGCAGGCAACGGGCTATGCCGGAGACCCCAACGTGCGGACGCCCAACCTGGATCGGCTCGCGTCCGAAAGCGTCAACTTCACCAATGCGGTCTCCTGTTGTCCCGTCTGTTCGCCGTATCGAGCCAGTCTGCTGACGGGCTGTTATCCGCTCACCCACGGCGTATTCCTCAACGATGTCTGTCTGAATGCGCGGAACACATCGATTGCCGACGCGTTCAATCAAGCCGGATATCGGACTGCATATATTGGGAAATGGCACCTGGACGGGCATGGCCGGTCGAGCTACATCCCGCCGGAGCGGCGTCACGGATTCCAATTCTGGCGCGCGCAGGAATGCACGCACGCCTATAACGACTCGCAGTACTATGCGGACAATGACTCGACGCCCCGGAGGTGGGACGGTTACGACGCCGTCGCCCAAACGCGCGAGGCGCAACGTTATTTTATCGAAGAAACGCACGGTGAACCGTTCGCGTTGTTCCTGTCGTGGGGCCCGCCGCACAATCCTTACGAGACTGCTCCGCCCGAGTTCCGGATGTATGAACCCGCCGCGCTCGAATTGCGCCCGAACGTCCCCGAAAACGACGCGGCCGCCACACGGAAAGATCTCGCTGGCTACTATGCGCACTGTTCGGCGCTCGATGCCTGCGTAGGCGGCCTACTTCGGACCTTGCGCGAACGCAATCTCGACGGGAACACCATTTTCGTATTCACCGCCGACCACGGCGACATGCTCGGCTCGCAAGGACAACGCCGCAAGCAGCGCCCATGGGACGAGGCCGTCAGGGTTCCGTTCCTCCTGCGTTATCCAGCGGGCCTCGATAAACGCGAGTTCGACATCCCCTTGAACACGCCGGATATCATGCCCACGTTGCTTGGCCTGTGCGGCATCGCGATCCCGCGGACAGTCGAAGGACAAGACCTCGCGGGGCATCCGCGCGACAAGAAGACGGACGATGACGACGCCGCTCTCATCGCCTGCTACTCGCCCTTCGGCGAATGGACGCGCGAACAGGGCGGCCGCGAATTTCGGGGCGTGCGCACGGCCCACTTTACCTACGTGCGCGACCTACATGCCCCGTGGCTGATGTACGACAACGAGCATGACCCGTATCAGTTGGAGAACCTGTGCGGGCGAAAAGAATACGCCGAACGGCAAGCGCGCCTCGAAACCCTGCTCGCTCGCAAGTTGAAAGAAACCCACGACGAATTCCTCCCCGGAGAGGCATACATCAAGCAGTTGGGATATATAACTGATAAGACTGGTACTGTGAGCACGCAATATTGATGCGGTTGAAGAGCCGGTGGCGCTTGAGCATACTACCATCGGCTTGTCGAGTGGAAAAAGGAAAGCGCGTGGCACAAAAAACGTTTTCATTATCCGTCAAGGTAATCGTGTGTGACCGCGAGGGGCGGTGTCTGCTCTTGAAACGATCTGCCGCCAGCGCAGGCAATGCGGGCAAGTGGGACTTCCCGGGGGGTAAACTGGATCCGGGCGAGCGCATCGATCAGGCGCTGTGCCGCGAAACCGTCGAGGAAACAGGATTGACGATTTCGGTGCGACGGGTCGTGGGGGCCGCGCAGTCGGAGTTGGCCGACCGGGTTGTCGCTTACTTGATCATGGAAGGAGATGTCGATACCGGCCAAGTTCGTCTCAGCGATGAACACGACGATTACGTTTGGGTGGCCGTTTCCGAACTGGCGCACATGGAACTGGCGCCGCAGTTCCGAGCGTTTGCCGAAACCTACAGCGCGACACCTCAAATACGTCGAGCAAGTCTTCCGAGCACAGAGGGACATTACTGAACCCGCCCTTTATATCGAACGGCGTTTTGACGGGTTTTTTCGGAAACGGGATCAAGATATCTGACATTGTGTTCGCTTGCATTAAATCCGCCGCGCCCGTTATAACGGCAACCGTTTGATGTCGGCGGCGCAGTGCGCCGCCTGCTCGAAGGAGGGAATCCCGGCGTGTCTCGGTTGTTCCTATGGGTTGTTATGTTGGCGGCGTTCGGAGCCACGGCGGAACCGTTGCTCGAGGCTCCTGCCTTGGAACCGGATCAGGTCGTGGGCGATTTGCAGGTCTGGGCGTGGAATATCGCCGCGGGAAGTCTCAACACCCTTGTGCCCGGCTTTCGGCGGTCCTATCCGAACTGCCAGGTCGATGTGCATATGAGCGGGGCGAATCTCCAGTCGCGCTTCCTGTTGTCGTTGTCCGCAGGCGTCGGCGCGCCGGATATCTCGCAACTACAGATCCGTGAAGCGCCCCGTTATTCTGTGACGGGTCGGCTCGCCGACTTGACGGATGTGGCGGGCAAATATGCGTCCATGTTTCCGGCGTCGTTCTGGCAGGATTGCGTTCACGATGGTCGCGTCTACGCGCTGCCGTGGGACATGGGACCGTGTGCCGTCTTCTATAAACGCGGCGTGTTTGACCGGTACGGCATCAATCCGGAGATGATCGAGACGTGGGACGATTTCATCGCTGCCGGGCGCGATCTGGCCAAGCGCTCGCAAGGCAAGACCAAGATGCTGTGTCTGGCGACGGGCAACATGGGCGACTTTTTCGAACTCCTTATGCAGCAGAACAACGCGCAGATCTTCGATGCGCAAGGACGCGTCTCGATTAACTCGACCGCGATGCTCGATGTAATGGCGCTTCTCAAGAAAATGGTCGCGTCGGGTATCGGCGCGAACGTCTCGCCGTGGGGCCCCGAATTCCTGGCCTCGCTCAAGTCCGACACCGTGGCGACCTATCCGACCGCCGCGTGGTTCGGCGGGACGATCCGTGACTACGCGCCCGATACATCGGGGACGTGGGGCGTTTTTCGGTTGCCGGCGTTTCGTCCCGGCGGGCTGCGGACGAGTAATCTCGGCGGCTCCGTGCTGGTCATTCCGGATCAATGCACACAGAAAATCGCCGCGTGGAAATACATCGAGTATGCGTTGTGTACTCCTGGCCCGCAGATCGAACAGTATCGCAACTTCGACCTCTTTCCCGCGCTCACGACGACGCACAACGACCCCTTTTTCGATGAGGACGTGCCGTTCTTTGGCGGACAAAAGGTGCGTCGCCTGTTTTCGATGGACATCGACAAGATCCCCGCCATGAACCGTACGACCGATTGGATGGAGGCGACGCGTTACATCACGCAGGCGTTGAGCAAGTGGGCTACGGGCGACTTGGAGGACCCAGCCATCCTGTTGAAGCGACTCGAAGACAAACTCACACGCCGACTCAATCGGACGGTTGCGCCATGACCCACGTATCCGATAGGAGCCTCGCCGTGCGCATGTGGCGTCACCGGCATTTCTATCTGTTCATCTCGCCGTTCTTTCTATTGTTCGCGGTGTTCGGACTCTATCCGCTGATATTCTCGTTCTACCTCGGCTTCGCGAAATGGGACGGCCTGACGCCCATCGAATGGGTCGGGTTGGGCAACGTGGCAACGATGCTGCACGACGAGATCCTCGTGACGTCGCTGTGGAACACGTTCGCAATCGGCTGCATGTACGTCCCGCCGATGCTGATAGGCGCGTTTCTGTTCGCGGTGATGCTCGATGCCTCGTGGCTGCGATTTCGCGCTTTTTTTCGGGCGGCATTTTTTCTGCCCGTCGTGACGCCGATGGTCGTGGTCGCGATCGTGTTCATGCTCCTCTACGGCCAGGAGACGGGCCTCCTGAATTTCCTGCTGGGCAAGCTCGGTTTCGCATCCGCGCCATGGCTCGTGAGCGAACGCTGGTCGAAACCCTCGATTGCCGTGTTGCTCGTCTGGCGCTGGACCGGCTACAACATGGTGTTGATGCTCGCGGGGCTGCAGGGGATTTCGACGGAGTACTACGAGGCGGCGCTCATCGACGGCGCGAATGCATGGCAGCGCATGCGCTATATTACGCTGCCACTGATGCGCCCCATCTTCGTTTTCTGCTCGATCATGTCGCTCATCGGCACCGTATACATGTTCGACGAAGTGTTCGTGCTGACCCAAGGCGGGCCGGGAACTTCGTCGACCAATTTCGGACTGTACCTGTTCAACGTCTCATTCACGGACTTCAAGTTCGGTTACGCCTCGTGCATGGCATACACGGTGGCATTTTTCGTGTTCATCGGCTCGCTGCTGATCATGCGATTCCGACGAAGCGGTACGGAGTAAGTATGACTCGCATCCACTTCACGCGCGCGCTGACGTATGTGTGTCTCACGGTGCTCGCGGCGCTTTTTTTGTTCCCGTTCTACTGGCTGCTCATTTCCGCGTTCAAGGCCAAAGAACAGATCTTCGTGCTGCCCCCCGAATTCTGGCCGCACCCATGGCGGGTTGCGAACTTCGTCGACGTGTTCCAAAAGACGCAAATCGTCCGCGCATTCTTCAACTCGACATTTATTGCCGTCGGCCATTGCACGCTCGCGCTGTTCCTGTGTTCGCTGACGGGCTATGCGTTCGCGAAGTTCCCGCGTGCGCCGGGCCGCGACAAGCTGTTCGCGTTCGTCCTTGCGACGATGATGATTCCCGGCGCGGTGACCCTCATCCCGGTATTCGTGATCCTCTGCAAGCTCCACGCGATAAACACCTATTGGGCCATGATCGTACCCGGAGCCGCCAGCGCATTCGGCATCTTTTGGATGCGCCAATACACCCTCGACACCGTCCACGACGACCTGCTCGATGCGGCCCGCATCGACGGCTGCGGCGAATTTGCAATTTACTGGCGCATCGTAGTGCCGATCCTGAAACCCGCGCTCGGCGCCCTCGGGATCGTGCTATTGATCGGCGTTTGGAACAACCTGATGTGGGCTTTCATCGTGCTCCGAACCGAAAGCATGTACACGCTGCCCCTCGTCATTTACCTCCTCAACGGCGAAAATCGGACCCCGTTCGAGTTGATCATGGCCGCCAGCCTCGTCGCGACCGTCCCCCTGGTAGTAGCATTCCTAGCCTTCCAACGGCAATTCATCCAAGGCATCACAGCAGGCGCAATCAAGGGATGAACTGAGAAAAGGAACGGACCAGATCATGTGGATGACCGCATTCTGTCGCCCTCACTCGGCGGTTTCGACGATGGAAACAATGGAATGGATATTAGCTTCTTGAAGTGGGTCTTCGCACTTGAAAAAGTCCTTACACAGTGAGATACTTTGAAAATGGCTGAGAGTGTGTACATTGAGACGTCGGTCTTCAGCTTCTACCACGAGCGGCGGACATCCCCGGCGGTCATAGCGATGCGCGACTGGACGCGCGAGTGGTGGGACGGGCACCGTGACAGATACGAGGTGGCTACAAGCACCGCGGTTCTTGCGGAACTTGACACCGGCAGTCTGCCCCACCGTGCCGACGCTCTGGCAATGGCGCTGCGGCTTCCGGCTATTCCGGTTGCAGATGAAGTCCGGGAAATTGTGGAAGTTTACATCAAACATCGCGTCATGCCGAACGATCCTGTCGGGGATGCCCTCCACCTGGCTCTTGCCTCTTTCCACAAGTTCGACTATCTTCTCACTTGGAATTGCGAACACTTGGCCAATGCCAACAAGTTCGGGCATATTCGACGTGTGAACGCGTTGTTAGGGCTCCACGTGCCGATGCTCGTTACACCGATCGAGTTGACGGGAGGTAGGTGAAGGATGATCGCGAGCGATACAATCTTCGATGAGATTCGCGAGAGCCGACGGCGCATGTCGAAGGAGTGTGCCCACGACCCTGCCAAATACGTCGAATATCTAAGAACGTTCGACCAGAAGTATGCGGCTCAAATCGAACGGTACCGAAGGGAACACTCGATTCTTGTGGCGAAAGCCGAAAGCATGAGATGACCTCTTGCGGGTGCGAGTATTCACCAGATCGAGTCCTGTGTACCTGAAACTTCAAGCATCTGGCGAACGTTCTTGCATTGCGGCGTTTGCGCAAGCTGAATGAAACGAGAGGACTCTTCGTTCCACAGGTATGCACGCCTGAGGAATTACTGGGAGAATAATGGATGCAGACCGATCCGATCCTACGCGAAGTATACCGAATCAAAGACGAACTCAACCGCGAAACCGGAGGCGACATAGAAAAGTTGTTTGCCCGCCTGCGTGAGGCCGCCAAAGAACATCCCGAGCGCATGGTCACTCTAGAGCAGGTCGACAAGATAAGCGGACGCAAGCGTACGAGCGCGAAACCGTAAAGTGATGGTTCGCTACGAGATTTCGCGCCGCCTGAAAGCCCCGACGCTTGCGGAGGGCTATTCGTTTCACTGTGAAATCATCACCCCGGAAGAGGTACTTTCCTATGAGTAAGCCCGTTGACTGGCTCGAACAAACATGGGAGATCAAACGAAACATCGCGCGCAGATATGTCGGCGTCCCGATGTCCGAACAGTTCCGCGATATGCGCGAACGCCTGAAAGAGGAATTCCGAAAGCAGGGCTGGCCCTATCCTGAAACGTCTCCTGCCGGACGGCCTATCTCCTACAAGAAGGAGAAAGATTGAGATACGCGCTCAGTGCAACATGGCGAGTGTGACGGCGTACGGGCGCGGGAGGTGATGACGCGGGGAGTTAGCCGTCACGAACGAACAGGCTGGCCACTGGGCGGCTCAGGCTCCATCGAGCGCCTCGAAACCCAATCGAGCCGGTTTCTCCGCAAACGCAAACCAAGCCCCAAAGGTCCGAGGAAGACAAATCAAGTATGGTGTCGCCGGGATTCTCCACCGTGAAAGCCAGATTTTAGGCTCATTCAGATAAAATCCGTCCAAGCTTTCAATGCACCGGTTGCAACGTCAAATGCGTCATAGCTCTTGCCGTTATGTACGATCTCTATCTTTACACCAATAGTAATGTGTGCGTTGGCCCCTGGAGCTCCGATATTTACAGCGATTGTTTTCTTGCCAAATTTTGGCTCAGCACCACTTCGCAGAGTTCTCAGGGTCAGGTGCTTTAATCCGTTACACACATCAGCACAGATACACAGATGGGCATTGTTCGTCACATGTGCCTCAATTTCTGAGTTTGAGTGCGTGGTGTACTTAGGGTCATCCCTTAGCCAATCTTTTAAGTGATAGCAGTTCTGAAAAAAGGAATAGATGTCGTCAACACCGTCTTCAGTAAATCGATCCAGGTCCATTCCCGAATTTAGGCGTTCAAACCGGACATAAAGCCGATTTACCCTGTCAAATTGTTCCGCATATTTGGGCGACATAGATTCCTCCGCACTGCAAAGCAGCTTTGTTCTCTGCTTGGATGTTAACCAAAAACAGGAGGTTTTTCAACTGGCAACTAAGAGGCAGCCCGCGCCATCACCCATGCGGTGATGGATGGAGAGAAGGACGGTCTTGGCGGCAGGCCCTTCCTTTCTTGCGAGCCACCGGCAAAGCCCTTGATGTTGACGACGGAAAGATGCATGATGTTCGGTATGATGTTGGGTTGACGCGGGGAATACCTCCGCTTCTGAGGCCGTGAACCGGAACCGGACAGCGCGTGGATAACGAATGTGTTGAGAAGACGCACGTGGCGCGGGGTGAGCGGTGATCTGATCACTATTGTTGTTGCGAAGGCGTTATAAGGGAGGAAGACCAAGATGGTACGCTGTGTTTTTCAATCGTTGCGTGTGATGCTTATGGCTACGGTTGCGGGCGTGTTTGTTCCGCCTTGCGGCCTGGCCCAAACTGCGGACGCTCCAGCGGGAGATGGCGCGGCAAAGCAAGGGGATAATACTGGATTGAAGGCAAAATCGCAGCCTGCGGCCTATGATCCCCTTTACACGGTTCAAGCGCTCAACATGGCTATTGTCTCCGTAAGCACAATCATTGACACGGAAAACCGGGTCGTACTTGATTCAGAGTACCGGCGGATCATCAACAATCTGAAACTCGGCAGTATCGCGGATGACGACGAACTCATTGACGCCTATCGAGAAGTCATGGATTTCATCACGAAGAAAACACTACGAACCGATGAGGCGGAGCGCTTTCGGACGAAAATGGAGAAGGCGAAATCCCGTTCGTTTCTACGCGCGGCAACGGGTATCCGTGCATACGGCGCCGATCCGCTCTCGTTTGCGCTCAGCCTGGTCACTTCGGTAGCTTCCGCAGGTTTCAACTACTACGAACAAAAGGAAACCTTTGCCGAAGAGTTTTCCGATCAAGAATGGCAGATCAAGAAAGAGGACATCGAGGATCTGAATAATATTCATAAACAGTTCATCCAGAGTGCGTGGAAATTGTTGCGAAAGTATGGCGTCAAGGATGAACTGCGCCTGACGGAGGATACGATAAAACTCTACCTTGATACGATGAAGGAACAGGATGACGAAAAAGCCTTGAGGATGTTCGATAACATCAAGCGGCATTTTGAAGCATATCCACCATTTTATTACTACTATGCTAGCCGGGCGATCAAGGCAAAGCGGGATGATTTGGCTCGTCAATGTTATAAAGACTTCGAGCGGCTTTGGAAAGATGTCTTGCGTCCGGACCCGCTGATGGCGTCTGTCGCGGTGAGCATGTTGAGTGATATCAGCCTTCAGAAGGAGCCTGAAAAGGCGGAGCGGTACATTGGGCTGGCTGAAAACAACTTGCGCGACAACGACGATGGGATGCTTCGATTTGGAATCGCCGAGGCCAAAAAAGCTTTCGGGAAAGCAGAGGACGCCAAGAAGCTGCTCCAGCATAACATCGATTTCAACACGTGCGCGACGGAGAGCAAGTTGGCGTTAGACAATCTGAATGCTGGGCGTCCCATTTTGGAAGGCAGCGAAGACGCTCTACCCCTGGTCTCTGGTTCTCAGGATGCGAGTTCGGTAAAGGGAGAAAGAGGATCGGTCGAGATCTTACAGAAAAAGGCCGAGCAGGGCGATGCCGAGGCCCAATGGCAACTTGGAGACTGCTTTCGTTTAGGGACGGGCATTGAGAAGGATGACAAACAGGCGGTCAAGTGGTATCGGAAGGCGGCGGAACAAAGCAACGCGGAAGGACAGTGGAATATCGGCTGCTGTTACCTATATGGTGTTGGCGTTGTGACCGATGAGAAACAGGCTGTCGAGTGGTTGCGGAAGGCGGCGGAACAGAACAACGCGGAAGGTCAGTACCACCTTGGATGCTGCTATTCCTATGGGGCTGGCGTTGAGAAGGATGACAAACAGGCGGTCAGCTGGTATCGGAAGGCGGCGGAACAGAACAATGCGGCAGGACAGTGGAATATCGGTGACTGCTACCAATATGGTTGGGGAATTGAAAAGGACGAGAAACAGGCAGCCGAGTGGTTTCGGAAGGCGGCGGAACAGAACAACGCAGAAGGACAGTACCGCCTTGGACGCTGCTATTCCTATGGGTCTGGCGTTGAGAAGGATGACAAACAGGCGCTGATATGGTTCAGGAAATCTGCGGAAAAGAACTGCGCGGAAGGTCAGCGTTGGCTCGGGTGCTGTTATCTTGCCGGAGCTGGCGTTGAGAAGGATGAGAAACAGGCAGTGATATGGTTCAGAAAATCTGCGGAACAGAACTGCGCGGCAGGTCAGGCTCGGCTCGGGTACTGTTATTTCAATGGCCAGGGTGTCGAGAAGGATGAGAAACAGGCCGCCGAGTGGTACAGGAAAGCGGCGGAGCAGAACGATGCGGTAGGACAGTGGAATCTCGGGTGGTGTTGCGAAAATGGTCTTGGTGTTGAGAAGGATGCCAAACAGGCTATTGAATTGTATCGAAAGGCGGCGGAGCAGAACGACGCCAACGCATGTTTCATGTTGGGGAAGTGCTTTTGGGAAGGCGTGTTAGCCGAGAAGAATTCGGCAGAAGCGTTGAAGTGGTTTTCGAAAGCCGCGGAACTTGGGAGTGAGAAAGCGAAGGAATTCCTGGCGTCAATGGGGAAATGATCACGCCTTGATCGCGCGTATGACGAAGGGTTCGGTTTGATGAAGAGTCGTGGTTGGCGTCTTGTTTTGGCGAGTGTCGCGATCGGGATCGTAGCGTTTGTGTCGCTGGGCATGGCGCGGAATGGGCATATTCAGGAGTGGAATAAGGCGCTTGGCCTCTTTTCACAGCCTAACCATCCTGAAGGAGAGGAATCGCTTCGCCGATTGTATAACGTCTTCAGTGACGCCATTGATGAAGATGCGGAAGTCCTTAACTCAAGACTAAAAGAAGCGACCAAGCGAGATGATCCAACATTGGCCTTTACCTGGGGGCAATATGGTCACGCGATCTTCTTTCATTGGGCATTCAACACTCCCCCAAAGAATCACAAGCCGTTGAAGGTGCAACTGGCAAGATGCAAACTGGACCCTCAGCAAGAGGAAAAATGTCTCCGCATCGTTAACGACGAATGGAAAAAGCGCAGAGAGAAGTGCATTGAGACGGTAACAAGTTGCCTTGGCGTTGATGACGAGGCTGCCGCCACGGCAGTAGCGGCTATCATCCATGATATCCACGTCCTTGCCGATTACGTGGAAAACACCCGTACTGCTCCGCTCGCACCGATCAAGGAACTCAAAGCGGAAGTTGTGGAAGGTGTTAAGGTCCTCGCAAAGGGTTACTCCGACAATGAGAACGCCGCCGCCAAAGTCGCGGACGTTGGCGAATCTCTCAACAACAAGGTCATCGCGGCCGCACTCTTGTCAAACTTGGCGGGGTGTGTTCCCAAGTGCCTCAAAGACAAATGCGGTGAGGCATTGGCCCGAAAGGGCATCGAAGTGGGAATTCCGTCGACGTGAAAGGCGTAGCCAAATCGAAACGGATACGAAGGGCGGAAAATATGTCTGAAAAGAAGTCTGATTCTTTGTTTCTAATAAAGCTGCTTTCCCCATTAGCTATCCCCTTAGCTTTTAAGTGTGCATTTCCCGACAAGAATTTACCTCACCGTGAAAACTGTGAAACCATCCTTTTGCTCATCTTCTTCACCTTTATGAAGATCAAGTATCTTTGGGACGATGTCACGATAGCCGGAATTATTGACCTCCACCCTGACCTGAAGGCCTTTATCAGCAGTTCGCTAATAGGGGGAATCTCGTTATTCGCAGCAGTGCAAATAGGGAACGTCGAGTGCTTTTGTGCGCTAATGTGGGGTGTTTTGCTGGCAAGCATGCTTGGTCTGCATTTCCTCCTCGTGGACGTGGGAAAAAAGCTAGAAGCTGGTGACAAACAAGCGAAGATGAAGAGCCTTAAGTGCGCAATAGGATGCTGGGGCGCACTCAATTTCATTGAGATTGTCATTCTCGCGGCAACGTACGATCTGAGCGTTATTTGTCAGCACAACTGCAATTGCTGGATTCCTCTATTGGCAGCCATATTACTTCTCTTATCAATAGTGGACGTGTTCGTCACCGATTGCATTCTCAAACCAGGACAATGCGAAGCTTAAGGATGCAGGTTAACCTTTCTAGCCTTAGCGCTCATAACCCAAAGGTCGGCGGTTCGTGGGCGGTGGATGATTTCGGTATGTAACGCTTAACCTTGATGTCTTGCTCGCGGTCGCGGACTTTGGCGACTTCATAGGCGGTCTGCATCCGAAGAAGGGTGTCCATCTTCGGGCCAAAAGCCTTTTCAATCCGTAGCGCCATTTGGGGCGACAGTGCGGCACGGCCGTTGAGAAGGGCTGAGAGCCCCGGTCGCGCGACACCGAGGATCTTCGCGGCCTCGGGTCGAGAGGCTCGATCACTTCCATCCGTATAAACCGTCCTGGATGGGCCGGACGCGCCATACGCAACATCGCTATTTCCTTTCGGTGGTAGTCCTCGAAACTCAGGTCGAGGATTTCTCCTTGACGTTGGGCGATCCTAAACGTAATCCGCCAGCGCATCGAAACGCAACTGAGCCGGTTTCTCCGCAAACGCAAACCAAGCCCGAAAGGTTGGGGGAAGACAAATCAAGTATGGTGTCCCGAATGACAGTATCCTCTCGCGGAAGTTGACTTCATGCGGAATATTTGGAGATACCGATCGAGAAGGCAACGGGTGGCGTTTGTAATGAGGTGTTGGTTTCGCTGTGAAATCATCACTTCGGAAGAGGTGCTTTCCTGGATGAAAACGTGGTCGCATATCCCGCATAATGCGGCATTCGCGAGCAGGAAAGGGAGTTTGCTCGTGGCCAGTGCAGAGGATTCTTCGGACGAAACGCGTAAATCATAGGATTTGATGCGAAGGACAATATGGCGATGCGTGTAATTGGATTAACGGGCGGAATCGGAAGCGGGAAATCGGAAGCGGGCCGCCGCTTTTGCGAGAATGGCATTCCAATCGTCGACGCCGACGATATCGGGCATGCGTTACTCGAGCCGGGCGGAGCGGCGGTGCATGCGGTGGTGGATGCGTTTGGCGAGGATATCATCTCAAGTGGTCGTGTCGATCGTGGGCGGCTTGGGGCAAAGGTATTCGGTAATCCGGAGGCTCTCGAACGTCTCAATGGCATCACCCATCCGCTGATCGGATTGGAGATCGCGGGGCAATGTGCCGCGTTTGCCGGAGCGGGGCATGTGGTGGTTTTGGTGGAGGCGGCGTTGCTCGGCGAGAGGGGGGGGCGTGAACCGTTCTTGCAGGGCTTGATTTTGGTGCTGTGTCCCGATGAAGAACGTGTGCGTCGTTTGGTGGAATTGCGCGGCATTCCACGCGACGAGGCGTTGCGGCGTATGCAGGCGCAAACGCCGCCGGAGCGGAAGATCGCGTTGGCCGATTGGGTTATTCGCAACGACGGCTCGATCGAGTGTCTCCATCGGCAGGTGGATGCGGTTGCTGGGGAAATCAAGGATGAAGGATGAAGGATGAAGGATGAAACGCTTCGTGCGCAATTGAAGAGTCTTACGGCCGACGCGGAAGCCTTGCGCGCGGCACGATGGAACGAGGTCGTGTTCTCTTTCATCCTTCATCCTTCATCCTTCATCCTTTGCTCGAATCTTGAACCCGGTATCTTGGAAAAGACCGCGCCCTTTATTTGTAAGGAGGCCGATCGATGAATACGATTCGCGTTGGTTTCGTGGGTCTCGGCGGGATCTGCTGCGAGCGGCATGTTCCGGGTTTGAGGCGTATCGAGGGCGTCGAGATTGCGGCCGTCGCGAATCGCACGCGCGGTTCGAGCGAGGCGGCGGCGCGCGAGTTTGGTATTCCGGTCGTTTACGATTCGTGGCAGGAGCTTGTCGCGCGCGACGATCTTGATGCGGTCTTCGTCGGCACATGGCCGTATATGCACTGTCCTATCAGTCTTGCGGCGTTCGATGCCGGAAAGCATGTGTTTTGCCAGGCGCGCATGGCGATGAATTTGGCTGAGGCCCACATGATGTACCATGTCGCGAAGGCTGCGGGCCGCGTGGCGATGCTGTGTCCGGTGCCCGTTGGCTTGTCCGTCGATGCGACGGTCGCGCGGTGGATATGCGAGGGGCGTCTGGGCGATGTGCGATATGTTCGTGTGCAGAGTTTTTCCGACGCGTATGCCGATCCCGATGCGCCGATGAATTGGCGCAAGGACCATCGCATGAGCGGGCTGAACACGCTGACGCTGGGCATGTTCGTCGAGGTCGTGCATCGTTGGTTCGGGTGGACGCGGGCGGTACAGGCATGGAGCCAAACGTTTACGCCTGAGCGGGTGGATGCCGAGGGTATTCGTATGCCGGTGCGTGTCCCGGATCAAATTGTGTTCGATGCTGAAATGGAGTCGGGACTGCCGGTACAGTATGCGTTCAGTGGCGTCGTTTCCGGGGGCAAGGACGCGATTGCGATTCATGGTACGCGCGGCTCGCTCCTTTACGATGTTGCATCCGATACGCTCGAGTTTGCATCGAAGCGTCAGAGCGTTCCCGTCGCGATCCTGCGCGAAGATGCATACGATGTGGCCAATTGGCGGGTCGAACGCGATTTCGTCGATGCCGTTCGCGAGGGCAAGCCGTATCGTCCCAATTTCGAGGATGGCCTTCGGTACATGCAGGTCGTACAGGCCGTGTTCGATTCCGCCGCTGCCCAGCGATGGGTCCGGCTTACCGATCCGTGTGGATAATCTCTGTTACTTGAGTTGGGTGGATAGTCTATCTTCGGGGGCGTAAGGGGGGGCCTCTTGTTCGTTGTGCGATGGTTTACTTATGGGAATCGGAAGTATATACTCGTACCCGGTATGTGTATAGAGGAGTCTGTTATGGCGGCGAGCGAGATGGATGTGCGCGGCGGCGTGTTGGATCGGCTGAGTCGGATCGAGGGACAGGTCAGGGGTGTGAAGCGGATGGTCGAGGAGCAACGGGGCTGTTTCGATATTTTGAAGCAGGTGAGCGCGATTGCGGGCGCGTTGCGTTCGCTTGAGCGGGTTATTCTTGAACGTCATCTCGGCACTTGCATCGAGGAGGCGATGAGTAAGCGAGGCGAGCGGGAGCGGTTGTTGCGGGAATTGTCGGAAACGTTGAGCGGGATGTTGCGGTAAACCGGAATTGGTAGGGAGCGACGAACCATGGCGAAAAAGGTTGTAGTTGTAGGCGGGGTTGCGGGCGGGATGAGTTGCGCGGCTCGGATCAAGCGGTTGGATGACGCGGCGGAGGTGGTCGTGCTTGAGCGCGGGCCGGATGTGTCGTATGCGAACTGTGGGATGCCGTATTACATTGGTGGGGTGATCGATGATCGTGCGAACATGTTGGTGCAGACGGCGTTGGGGTTGAAGGGTCGGTATGGGCTTGATATTCGGACGCGGCATGAGGTTGTTCGCATCGACCGCGTGGAACGGGTTGTCGAGGTGCGCGACTTGGCTTCGGGCAATGTGTACACGGAACCGTATGATGTCGTTGTGTTGTCGCCGGGCGCATCGCCTGTCCGCCTGCCCATTCCTGGCGCGGATGGTCCGAAGGTTTTTGTGTTGAGCAATCTCGTGGACATGGACGCTATCTCGATGGCTGCGAAGGCTGCGAAGAGGGTGACGGTAATCGGCGCGGGATTCATTGGATTGGAACTGGTTGAGAATCTGCGTCGTTTGGGTCTTGAGGTGACGCTGATCGAGATGCTCGATCAGGTGCTGCCGCCGTTGGATTGGGAAATGGCGCAGTCGTTGTTGCAGGAATTGCGTTTGAATAAAGTGGATGTGCGTCTCGGCAAGATGTCGGCGTTTATCGATGAACGGGGTGTGCAACTGAAGAATGGCGTACGCATTGGGAGCGATTTTGTGTGTCTGTGCGCGGGTGTTCGCCCGAACACGGATTTGGCGCGCGAGGCGGGTCTCGAGATGGGGGCGCGTGGGCATATTCGCGTGGATGAGGCGATGCGTACGTCGGACCCGGCAATCTATGCTGTCGGCGATGCGGTTGAAACAGCGGATCTGGTCACGGGCGAAGCGTCGAGCTATGCGCTGGCGGGGCCTGCGAACCGGCAGGCGCGGATCGCGGCGGATCGGATTTGTGGACGAGAGGCGACGTATCGTGGGTCGCAGGGCACGGCGATTGTCCGCGTGTTTTCCTTGGTGGCCGCTTGCACGGGATTGAGCGAGAAGCGTCTCAAGTTAGAGGGGCTGGCTTATCGCCGCGCGTTTCTGCATCCGATGCAGCATCCGCGCTATTATCCGAATGCGCAGCCGATCGGTTTCAAGATCCTTTTTAGTCCTGAAGGAAAGATTTACGGAGCGCAAGCCGTCGGGGCGGAAGGCGTGGATGTGCTGATCGACACGGTTGCGACGGCCATGCGTGCCGGTATGACGGTTCGGGATCTCGAACAGCTTGAGTTGGCGTATTCGCCGCAATGGGGCGGCGCCAAGCATGGGATCAACATGATTGGTTACGTTGCGTCGAACATTTTGAACGGTGATGCGGATATGGTCGAGCCGGATGAGGATGTCAAGGGCATTCAATGGCTCGATGTGCGTGCGCCGGGTGAAACGGAATGCGGGATGTTGCCGGAGGCGTTGCTGATTCCGCTCGATGAGCTTCGTGCACGGGCTGGGGAACTTCCGCGCGAGCGTGTGATCGGTGTGTATTGCGCGGTGGGTCTTCGCGGTTATATTGCGTGCCGTATGTTGAAGCAGATGGGTTTCGATGCGCGTAATCTCGATGGCGGTTATCGCACGTGGATGTGGTATCACAAATCTGCCGCGGATGCGTTGGCGCCGGTTGCGTGCGGCCAGCGCGATGTGAAGCCTGCGTCTTCGGTGGTGGAATCGCTCGACTGCACCGGAATGCAATGTCCGGGGCCTCTGATGCGCGTGAAGGAAGCCGTATCGAAGTTGACGCCGGGTCAGGAGATCGAAGTCGTGGCGTCGGATCCGGGTTTCGCGGCGGACATTCCCGCGTGGTGTCGCCGGACGGGTAACACGCTTTTAGAGGTCTCGGCGCGTGAGGGGCGCTATGTTGCGCGCGTTGCGAAAGGCGCGGGGATCTTGGCGTCTCCGGCTCAATCGCCTGCCGTATTCAACAAGAAAACGATCGTGTGTTTTTCGAATGATCTCGATCGTGCGCTGGCCGCGTTCGTCATTGCGAATGGCGCGGCGTCGATGGGTTCCGATGTGACGATATTCTTCACGTTTTGGGGTCTCAATGTATTGCGCAAAGAGAAACCGTCTCGTGTGTCGAAGGGGTTGCTTGATCGGATGTTTTGTATGATGATGCCCAAGGGTGTGAACCGGCTGAAATTGTCGAAGTTGAATATGGGTGGGGTGGGCACGGCGATGATGAAGCATGTGATGCGCACGAAGAATGTTCTGTCGTTGCCTGAATTGATTGTTTCGGCGAAAGCCAGTGGGATCAAACTTGTGGCTTGTTCGATGTCTATGGATATAATGGGGATCGCGCGAGAAGAACTGATTGACGGTGTCGAGATTGCAGGTGTTGGAAGCTACCTCGGCGAAGCCGATGAATCGAACGTCAATCTGTTTATTTGAAAGGGTGTTGCGGGGCTCAATTTGGAGTGAAGTGTAGCGAGCATTTGACATTAGGTTTTGGACAGTTGTGGAGTGTCATTTTCTTGTGCTATAATATCAATGGTAAGAATTGGCGGCAAAGAGGTTGAACCGATGAACACTTCAGGCATTTCTCGTGAGATGAAGGTACCGTTTGGCAAGGCATTGGCGTGTGAATTGGCTTTGCTTAGCCGGGAGGGGCGTATACCCTCGCGTGTTAAGCCTCTGTTGGAGGAAGTTTACGAGAAGATTGCGCGGCGTGATTCCGTGCGTTCGGTTGGGACGTCGTTGGAGCAACTCCTACAGATGGTTGGGGGGCAGCAGTGATGGGAATATCAATCAATGCACTGGTGGGTCGGAGCATTTGCCGTGTGCGGCAGTGTGCCAATATGAGTCAGGAAGATTTGGCTCGGGATGCTGGGATCTCGCGGATGACGGTTGCGCATGTCGAATCGGGTAGGAATGTGCCGAGCCTTGATCTGCTGGAACGGATTGCGCCGTGTTTGGGTCTCGGTATCGAAGAACTTCTCGATATCGTGGAGCAGGCTAGGAACGCGGGCATCTTGTACCGTACGTGGCGTATTTTGCGTAAACGGGAAAGCTGGCTGTCGCTTGATGAAGCGGAACGTGAACTCGGATTCTGAGTGAAATGCGTCGCGCATTTTGCCTTGGATTCGGCGGATAGAAAGGATATCGGCCTTGGAACTCCCGATCTCGCGGACGTTTGTCCGAAAACTGAAAGAGGAGCCCGATGCGCGCAAGCGGGCGATTTGGCGGGAAGTCAAGTCCATTCCAGACCGTTTTTTTGGAACGGGGAAGTCGGCTCCCCTTACATTTAAGTCTCTTGATAAAGACGTGTATATTCATGTCTTCTCGTTGCCAAAAGCACAAGCTTCCGATAGCGATGATTGGTTTATCAGTTTCCGCTATGTCAAGGTGTGGGACCAAGTCCGCATCGCGGATTATGGCCCCGTCGCGTAGCTGCTTTGACCCTTTGTCGTTAGGTAAGTGCTTCTTCGTTTCACGCGCCCGGCCGTCACCGCCGCGTTCCCTTCTGTTAACGTCGTCTTGAATCGCCGCATGCCGTGTCAGAAGCCTTCGATGCGGGGCGATAGCGATATCGGGCTGCCGGAGTCGCGCGTGTCTTCGTAGTGGCGTAGGAGGGCGCAACGGTCGGCGTCGATCACGTGGTCGTTGCCTTTGTCGTAGATGATGTCGCCATTGGCGGAGATGTTGTAGGTGTGCGAGGCGTATTGGGATTCGCGGTCGGGTAATGGTGGGAACACGATGGTCCGGTCTGCCATGCGGCGTTGGATGAGTTCGGTCATGAATGGTTTTACGCGACGCCGTGCGAGGGTTCCGTCGGGCAGTGGATCGAGGTCGAGTGCGCCGCCGAATTCGTAGGCGCGGATGATCGCGCACCAGCGTTCGCCATGTGCCATCAATGCGTGCGATACCGCGCGTCCGCTGTTTCCGCAGTCGATGCCTATACCGTGGAAATCGTAGGCTGTGTCAAGTTGTGCGATGATTTTCTGCTGGTGTGCGTAGTTGACGCCTTGCAGGTGTACGCGCAGGACGTTGATCAGGTCTGGCCCTTCGGCGCGATACACGACGAATTCGGATGGGTCGCGCGCGTATCCCAGGTCGCAACCGAGATAGTATGCGCCTTTCGGGATGTGGGTGGGCGCGACGAAGGCGTCGCCTTCGTGCAATGCGATATCATGGAAATCGATCCCTTCTTGTACGCATGCCGAGTAATCGTCGAGGTTGAATGCCGCATGTGCCGGCGCGCCGTGTAGGCCGAGTACTCGGTGGATGTAGCCCGGGGATTCGCGGCCGCCGTAGAGCAATGCGAGTTCCGAGTCTTTTTCTGGTGTGAATTCGGGGTTGAGGGATGAGGGCCAGTTGTACTGCTCGGCGTCTTGCATTTGGGTCATGCGGTAGAAGGTGTTGCGTAGTCCGTTTGGCACGCCGTAGACCCAGCGGCGTCCGCCGCCGTTGAGCGCCTGGTACAGTTCGCCCCACGCGGTCTCGGTCATCTCTTGGGCTTCGTCGACGATCTGCCAGGCGACGTGCATGCCTTGGAAGTTGACGCCGCGTGGGCCGGCGATGCGGCCCCATAAGGTGAAGTCGTTCGAGAAACGCAGGAACCATGACGGTGTGCGTTTGATCTCGATCAGCGATGGGGCGAAGGCCGGCGTCGATTGGAATCGGCGAACGAGGCGGTTCATGAGGGGGAACAGGTGGTTTTCGCATTGTGTGGCGATGAGCATTTCGGTGTCGGGACAGGCGACCATGGCCCATGTTGCGATGATCTCGATTTCGGCGGTTTTTCCTACGTCGCGTCCGTCGCAATGGACTTTGCGCAATGCGTATGATTCGAGCGAGTCTGTTTGATAGGGACGTGGATGCCACGGTTTCCCGTCGCGGTCGCGTAGGTGGTGGGCGGCGAACTGTGCTCGTGCATGCAGATCGAGCCATGCGATGATTTCGTCGTCTGTCAATCCGCGGGCATGCAGTGCGTTGCGTGTAGCGTTTGCGTTCCAGTGTGTCACGACGCCCACCCCTCCAGTGGCTTCAGCCGGTAGGAAAACAGCCGCAATCTCGATACTACAGGGCACCGGCTAAAGCCAGCGGTACTCTTGCGTCGAATATTTCACAACCACTTAGGCTGTCATAGTTATGTTTTGAAGTATTATGTCGTAGATTTTAGGCCGTTAGTCTTCTTGCGTACGTCGCGTCGCTTGGTTGGCTCTGCACGTAACGCGTCGTCGAGCACGCCTTCGGCTTTTTTGAGAATGGGTTTCATGAGGTCTGCCAGGCCGATGTCGATGGGGGTGCCGGCCCTTGTACATGACTCTTCGAGTTCTTTCATGGATTTCCGTAGCCTTTCGCGCGCTTTTCCGACATTTTCCTCCAAGCCTAGCGCAATAGGTTTGGAGATGCGTATGGATTCGTCTTTGTCCGGCTGTTCTTGGGCGTCGTCTAACGCCTTTTCTGCCTGTATCACCAATAGGTAGTTTGCGAATACGTCGTCTACGCGTAAGACGAGCAGGGGTGTCTCGACGACTCCTTGTCGTGTGAAGAGTGCTTGCATGTCTTCTACGAAGGCTTGTGCGATGGATTCGTCGTTGCCGCGCTGGCGCATCCGGCCCCAGATCAATGTTTTGAAGTCGTGCGCCATACCGATTCCTCCATGTGTTTTCGAGTAAACCCTCTATTATATAGTGTATTTTGCTAAAATCTACGTCTCGTTTGTGGCTTTGTAAGTATATAGTTTTTAATTAGTTACAGATGTGCAATCTGATCGCTTGACTTTTAGCAACTAAGACATTAAACTTATTTACTAAGAGTAATCGCAAGGAGACGTAAAGGTGAAAAAAGTCAGAGTCTATTTAGCCAAGCAGAAAGAGATGTGGTACGCCTACTATGAGGACGCCGACGGAAAGTACACGGGTAGGAGCCTTAAGACGAAGAGCGAAAGGGATGCCAAAAGGAAGCAGAAGGAGCTTATCGCGGTCCTCGAAAACGAGCAGCAGCAGCAACAACTTTGGGAGATGTACCAGCATTTGACATTGCACCACCCGGAACTTCTCGTACAACCAGACCCAAGTGAATTCGTGGATCCGCAGTTCATGTCCAGAGAGGAATTACTTACCTTCATCACGGGACCCAAAGTCGTGGTTCCGATTCAAGCCGACTGGCATCCTCCGTTGGATTTTGGGAAGGGCAAGAAGGCATCAAGAACCGAGACGGCAACCAACTTGCCAGTGGCCGAGTTCTGGACGCTGTTCCTTGAAGCCAATGCCGACCGGGTCAGCAAGTCAACGGTCAAGAACTTCGACACCGCCTGGAAAAACTTCGATTCCCTAATCCATCCGACAACCGTTTCAGGCATTACACCGGAGTCGATTCGGAGATTCGTTGGGTTGCGCCGGGAAAAGAACATTAAGGAGACGACCATCGATTTGGACATTCGGATGCTACAGCTTATGTTCAAATGGGCCATCGAGGAAGGTTACTACATAGGGGCAAATCCTGTTATCGAGGCGAGGAAGAAGATTAAGTTCAAGCGTGAGGCCAAGAAGGTCGTCAAAGTGCTCACCGAGGAGCAGTTATCCAAGTGCCTGCAACTCACAAAGAACATCAATGTTGACACCTATCTGGCCTTTACCATTGCGGCGTACAGTGGATGCCGGATTACTGAGGTCGGAAGTTTGAGGTGGGAAGATAGCATCGACCTTGAGGCCGGCACGCTTACGATCAAACCGCGGAAGGGATCAGCAGGAATTGCCGCGTCGGATACAAAGACGAATGCCAGTCAACGGACGGTTCCCTTGTTTCTCGAATTGAAGGC
>CAIYET010001037.1 GCA_903925285.1 Candidatus Hydrogenedentota bacterium
ACCCGGCTGCCCCGTCCTGGTGCCGAGTCAACCGTCAACTGGCCGCCCGCATACCGCAGCCGCTCTTCCACAGTGAAGAGCCCGAGCCCGTGCATCTTTCCGATCCGGGATTGCGTCTCGGCGAAGTCGAAACCAGCCCCGTCATCTTCCACCAAGACTTCTATATTGTCGCCGACACACTGGATGCTCAGTTGCGCTCTCTGGGCTCGAGCATGCTTCACGACGTTAAACAGCGCCTCACGTGCGCCGCGGTAAAGGAGAGTGCTCGTCTCCAGGTTCAATGGCCTGGGCGCCTCGTCTTCATGGAAAGCCACCGCCAGACCTGTTTCGTGTCCGATTTCTTCCGCGAGCACTTCCAGCGCGGCGGAAAGGCCGAATTGACGCAGGACGGCGGGAAACAACTCCGCGGTAATCGTGCGGACTCTTTCAATAACCCTGACCGTACTCTCGCGTGCATCCTCGACCAGCACCTGCGCATCATCGGAAAGGGGCAGTCCCGTGAGTTCTCCAAGCTTTATCTTGATTAGAACGAGGATCTGGCCAATGTCATCGTGAAGATTGGCCGCGAGTCGCTGCCGTTCCTGCTCCTCGGTTGACGCCAGCTCTGCTGCGAGTGAACGAAGACGCGCCTGGTGTTCAACGAGTCTCCTTTCGGCGAGCACGTGGTCCGTGACGTCTACGGCAGCTACAAACACGCGCGACAGAGTGGTCTCGTGTCCCGGCGGCACTGCCCAGCGAATCACGGTCCTAATCGTCTCGCCCGAAAGCGTTTGGAGCGGACTCAATTGGTCGATTGTCGTCCGGCCCTCCGTAATCGCCACGAATTCCTCCACAAACACAGGGTAGGTTTGTTCTACGAGCACGCTATGCGGGTTGGATAGCAGCTCCTGTTTGCTGCCGGCCTTATGCAGATCGACCGCCGCTTGATTCAGGTCCCGGACGCGAATGGCGGACACACATGCCTGGATTTCCTCGGGGTGCGTTTCGAAATAGGTTCGGAAGTCCGCCACACCGGACGCCCGAAGGTTCTCAAGGCGGTGCTTGACCTCAGAAAAATCCTCTTCCCACAGCGCGACGGGAGAATTATCAAACAAGGTCTGATACCGGCCGCTGAGTTCCACAAGACGGCTTTGCGCCTGCTTGAGTTCGGTGGTATCGTCAAACGTGGTAAGCACGCCATAGGGCCGCGTATCGCCCGGCCTGATCTGAGGAATTGCATGAATCTTGATCCACACGCGTTCGTTTCGCTGCGGATTCCAAACGCCCATCGTGACACCCAGCGTCGCACATCCTGTCCGAAGTGCGACCATTGACGGATGGTCTTGGCCAAGAAAATCAGAACCGTCTTCGCGAATCGCGTTTTGGCAATGATCTTTCGACGTTCGAGTCAACATCTCCTCCAGCGTGACGCCCAGAATGCGCCCGGCGGCGGGATTTGCCAAGAGGGTGTCCCCCTCCGCATTCTGATAAACGACCCCTTCGACCATCGTCTCAAACAGAACCCGGTATTTCTCCTCGCTCGCCCACAACGCATCCGACGCCTCATCATGCATAACTCACTCCTCTTGCTGCGTTAGGCTGCAAATCGCACGGACCAGGTCATGATGAATGCGCTCTGTAGAAATGAAGGTATCCGCTCCGCACTCCGCCAAGGATCGCCTGATGCCTCGTGAATCACGCGTGCCTACCGCTATGATTCTGGACGTTGGTAACTTGTGTCGGAGGTCATAGACAATTCCGAGCCCTCCAGCGCCTTTGTCTCGGACATCAACTACCACAACATCCGGCGAAGAGTCCTGAACGCCGAATGGGGCATCGATCGAGAAATCCTCTCGGTGGATGACTGTAGCCCCGTTCACGTCTTGAAGCAGTTGGACGACGCACCCGGCCAATCGAGCGTCGCTACATAGCACCATTAAGTTCATCACGTTCGTGCTCTTTGCTTCTGTCGTCACGCCTGCACTCCTGTTTCTGGATAGCTTCCAGGGGAAACGGCGTTCTTTCGTCCCATGCCCGCAATACCTGGGCTGAGGTATATCCGGTTGGAAGCGATTGTCCTTACGGCATCGCCCAGTTCCTCGAAGGCGCGATCCTTGAGCATGTAGCCCGATGCGCCCGCCTCGATCGCCCGGATCGCAAAGCGGCTGTCGTTGTGAGAAGAAAGCACCAGCACTCTTGTGAGGGGAAAGCGGCCGGCAATAGCGCCCAACGTTTCCAGGAGATGCGGGCCGAGAATCGTGTGTGAAAGGAGGATAATGTCGGGGTGCAATTCCTCGGTAAGAGTCAACACCTCCGAACCGCTGTCTGTCTCACTAATCAGTTCCAAGTCCTGTTCATGTTCGAGAACTTCGTGCAGCGCGGCGCTTACTTTTTCGTTGCCCTCCGCAAGAAGAACCGTGCATTTCGTTGCGCAAGTCACAGTACAATCCCTTCGTAAGAAACGAACATAATGAGCCCAAGAATGCCTTGGATAAACACCGTTTATTGTGCGCCTCGAACCGAGAGTTGTATATAGGGACTTTCGGTAAACGCGACAAGGGAAATGCCGGGGGGGGGGGGGGGGGATTGCCCAAAA
>CAIYET010001038.1 GCA_903925285.1 Candidatus Hydrogenedentota bacterium
CAATGCAAGTCGCGAATCGATAATTTTCGCAAGGCCGCGAAACTTGCGCCGGGACATTTCGAGGGCTGCCCGTTTGACGACTCGGATGTTTACAAGGTGATGGAGGGCGCGGCCTACTGTTTGGCGACGCATACGGACCCGGAACTGGCGAAGTATCTTGATGAACTTGTCGATGTGATTGCCAAGGCGCAGGAACCGGACGGATATCTCTACACCGCGCGCACGATTGAGGGCGAGCAGGCGCCGGGCCGCGCGAGCAACGTGCGGTGGCTGAATGAACTTGGCGGCGTCAATGGCGTCGACAGTCATGAGCTGTACAATACGGGCCATATGATCGAGGCGGCCGTTGCGCATTACCAGGCGACGGGCAAGCGCAACTTCCTGGATGTCGCGATCAAGGCGGCCGATCTGGTCTGCAGGACCTGGGGCACGGGGCCGGACCAGTTGAAGATTCCGCCTGGACATCAGGAGATCGAGCTTGCGCTCGTGAAACTTGGGCGCGTGACGGGCGAGCAAAGGTATATCGATCTTGCCCTGTTCCTGCTCGAATGCCGGGGACATTACCGGCGGCCGGAAGGCATCAAGGTCGAGATGAACGACCGCTATTTCTCGAATGAGGTACCGCTCGAACAATTGACGCAGGCTGTGGGACATGCCGTGCGGACCGGCTACATGCTTTCGGGGATGACGGATGTTGCCGCGTTGCGGGCGGCGCCTGGATTGCGCCGCGCCATCGACACGATCTGGGAGGACACAGTCTACACGAAGATATACCTGCACGGCGGGATCGGCTCGGGCGTGGGCACGGCGGAAGGATTCGGCGAAGCCTACTGCCTGCCGAATACCGGCTACAACGAGACGTGCGCCGCCATTGCGAATTGCATGTGGAATCACCGCATGTTTCTCTTGCACGAAGATGGGAAGTATCTCGACGTGCTCGAGCGGGCTTTGTACAACAACGTGCTGGCGGGGATCTCTCTGTCGGGTGACCATTTCTTCTACCCCAATCCGCTCCTATCCAAAGGCGGTTACACGCGGTCTCCGTGGTTTGGCTGCGCGTGCTGCCCTGGGAACATGACGCGCTATCTTCCCTCGGTGCCGGGCCTGGTGTACGCGCACAACGCCGATAGGATCTACGTGGCGCTCTATGCCACGGGCATGGGCGAAGTCACGCTGCCGGAAGGGAAGGTAAAGCTTATGCAGAAGACGGATTATCCGTGGAGCGGGGAGATTCGGATCGTGGTCGAACCGGAAAAAGATAGCGATTTTGAACTGAAACTCCGGATCCCGGGGTGGTCGCAAGGGCGGCCTGTCCCTGGCGATTTGTACCGCTATCTCGATGCGACGGCAGCGCCTCCCGCGATGAAAGTGAACGGAGAGGATGTGCCGGTATCCGTGGAAAAGGGTTTCGCTTCGATAAGGAGGAACTGGAAGGCGGGCGACATGGTGACGCTTGAACTTTCGATGCCGGTCCGGCGCGTCTTGGCCAACGAGAAGGTCGAGGACGATGCGGGGCTGGTGGCGCTCGAACGCGGGCCGATTGTGTACTGCGTCGAGGAAGTGGATAACGGGAATGACTTGTTCGGCCTGGTGCTTGAAGATGCGACCGCGTTGACGGCAGAATCGCGGTCTGGGCTCCTTGACGGCGTGACGGTATTGACAGCGCAAGCAGCCAACGCCGTTGATGGCAAGCCCGTTCTGTTGAAGGCGATTCCGTATTATGCCTGGTGCAACCGGGGCGACGGCAAGATGAATGTCTGGCTGGCGCGGTCGGCCGATAGAGCCGCGTCCCTCAAGAAACAAGCCGAATGAACGCAAGCATGAAGCGCGTCCTCATCGTGTGCGCCATACTGGCTGTCGGCATTGATAGTGCAGGCATTGCGCCGCCGGAAGAAATCCTGGCAGACTGGCAAAGCCAGGACGGGATCCATCAAGGCAAGACATACGAGGAAGCGACTGCGAAAGTTTTCGCGAAATTGGCCCCCGAGGCGCGGTCCACAGCGGACGCAGCAGTACAATGCACACAAGGCAAAGGCTTTGTGGATGTAAGCGAAGGCGGCGTTCCGGTCTTGCGCTACAACTACGAAAGCGTGGCGGCGCCGGAGGGTATCGGGGCGGAGTTCGCGCGCGGGGATTATGTCAGCAGGCTTTACGGACCTGATGGCCAGTTGCTGACGGAGGACTATCCGAAGGATCATCCGCATCACCGGGCGGTGATCTGGTCGTGGGCCACGACTAAGTGGAACGGGGAGATGCGAGACTTGTTTGCGGTGCGAGTGATATGGGCGCGGCCCGTGGAAAAGCCGCGTGTGGGTAATGAAGACGGCGCTGTCGTAATCGGCGCGAACAGCGTGTGGAAATGGGATGACAAGACGCCGGTTGTGCGGGAATCCGTTTGCATCCGCGTGTTTCCGAAGTCCGAGCAAGGGCGTGCGGTAGATTTCGACATCAAG
>CAIYET010001039.1 GCA_903925285.1 Candidatus Hydrogenedentota bacterium
AGACTTAAATGAACTGGGGAATTCAAACCGCCAAGCCCTATGACGGCCACAGTATGGGCGTCCGATGCGACCCACATCCCTACGGAAAGTGTCACTGCGGAGCCCAAAGCGCGTGGATCATCTTTCATGCCGAAGCCAATCACCGCCCCGGCGCTCGTCAGGCAGCTTGCGAAACGCACAAGGAGGCTGCAATGGAACTGGTAGTCCGATTCTACGGTGGACGAACATGACGGGCGCAGAGCGGATCGCCAAGATGAGAGCCAGGGCCCGCAAGCGCGGGCTCTGTCTCGCCTGCGCGAAGCGAAAGAAGCGTAAAGGGAAGGCGACGTGCGGGCCGTGCTCGGTCGCGGCCTACGAGCGCGTGAAGCGTCGGCGCTCGGCGACATAGCCGCATATCGTTCTTTCATTCCTTGTCTTCCGCAAGTTTTACGGCCCACGTCAAACGGTCTTTCTCGCGCGATTCAAGATGAACGGCGCAGTCTGGGTTCCAAGTCAGAGTATGGTAAGTGAACGCTTCCACGATTCGTCTTAGGCGCGCGACCTCAGCCAAGAGGTATGGCACGTCCTCGCGCGCAGCGGCAATGAATGCGGCGTCGTTCTCGGCGTTCTCATGGATGTCTGTGCAACGAATTGCGCCGATCTCGAAACCCTCTCGGTCGCATGGAAGAACAACGTCCCATCCGCAATCTTCATTGTCGGCGTACAGGCGCGGAGCCCATGGACCTTTCGTTGCCGCTGCGAGGCGAGTTTGAATCGCATCCTCGCGAGGCATATCCGCATGTACTGTCTGCACTCGTTTTTTCATGTTCCGTTGACGTCAGCTACCATCGTGACCGTCCGGTCCAAAACAGGTCGAGGCGTGCGTTTCGTTCTGCTTAACCGGACTATAAAACTCCCCTGCGGGATGGTCCTTACAAAACCAACGCGATGACTCACGCTCATTTGGACAGCCAGAAACTACGCATAACGGCAGTCGCGCGAGCGCGGCGTTTGCGTCAAACGAGCTATTTGTCATAGTAGTAGTTGCGGCCAGGGTACGGCTTTGAGCAATTTACGCAGGTCGTTTCGCCAGCGAATTGCGTGTATCGGTGTCCGTACACCCGACAAAATAACCAGCGTCCAAACTTAGCAACGCACAACATCACCTTACGTTGCTTTTCATCGGTTCATAACCGTTTGCAACACTTCGTAGACTTCGACCGGGATTTCCGTCGTGGCCGCTTTGTTCGTGCCGTAGCGAACGAAGTAATGATGGTCGCTGCCTCCCGGTGCCCACGGATCGTTCGTCTCGTAGAGTTCGATCGTGTCCAGGGTTTCGTTCAGCGAGTTCTCGGCAGCAATGCGCGCAAGCTCCGCGTCCCATGCATCTTGTGCCACGGCTGCAGCTTCGGCTATCGTATCGCGGCTCTCAGGCGTCGTCCATGACGATCCATATACGTCGATCACTGCGCGCGCGACGAGCGTCTTTAGTTGCTCACGCTGCGGCATCTTGAAGAACGCCGCGCGGTACTGATCTTGAATCAGCGTCTTGCGGCGAAACTCCGCAAGCACGGGCGATTCCTCGCCTAAATCATCGTATTCCACTTTCAGGATACGATCCGCGCTTCAACGTCGGGTGGCGTCATCTCGCTGCGTAACTGCTCGCCCCAGAGTTTGCGCCGGCGCTGCTCCTCCGCGATCGAAGACGGCTCCGGGAATAGCTTGCGAAGAAGCCAACGGATCATAGCCGCGACCCCACGAGCAACCCAAAGAGCGCGCAGGTCGCAAGAAAGCCGAGGATCGGCCAGAGC
>CAIYET010001040.1 GCA_903925285.1 Candidatus Hydrogenedentota bacterium
ACCCCAAACCCCTTTTTTCATCCTTCATCCTTCACCCTTGACTTGTTTTCGAATGCCTCGTCCAACAGCCCGAAAATCTTTACCATGCTTCGCCGACTGTTGAGCAGCGCTTTGCGTTGTTCGGGCGGCGCCACGCCGAGATCGTCGCTGAGCAACAGATCGAGATAACCCAGGATGGCGGTCAGCGGCGACCGCAGGCGTTGCGACACGCTAGTCAACACACTCGTCTTCAATTCGTTGACCTGCCGGAGTTCACGGTTCAAATGTCCGAGGCGCGCGTTGGCCAATTGAGTGGCTTCATGCAATTCCTTCTGCTCGGTGATGTCGCGAGAAATGACCACGAAAAACTTGCGTCCATTTCGGATGAAGGCGCGGACATGAAGCTCGACGGTTCGCTCGATGCCGTCGGTGTCGAGGAAGATTTGCTCGCCGTGATACTCGTTGCGTTCGTAAAGGGCGACGAGTTGCTCCGCCAAGGTCCCGTCATCGAACAAGAAACTCCGAAACGGCTTGCCGAGCAGATCCTCGCGGGAGACACCGAGAAACTCACAGGCGCGATTATTGGCCTCGGTGACGATTTCGTTTTCGTCGTAGACCAAGATAGGCTCGGCGGTATTGTCGAGGATGGTGCGCAGCATCTCCTCGGAAGACGTCAACGCTCCCGCGCGCGCGGCCAATGCATCTTCCGTGCGTTGGAGCAGAATGTTGGTGGTCGCCACGATCCAGCCACAGACCGGGATACTCGCCGTTTTCACAAAGATCACGCCGAACGGCAACGCCACGCCACGCATGGCCCATTCGATGCCTACGACGGCGGCGTATGCCCCGCAGGTGACCGACGACGCGAGCATCATCCGCCAAAAACTCCGCCGATAGACCGTATAGCCGACGATGAACAGGAGATAAAGCACGTAAAATTCGCTCTCTTCCCCGCCCGTGAAAAACACCACGAAGGAAATCTCGGTAACGTGGATGGCGAAGTTCAGCGGAGAAGCGAAGAGCTCGTAACGCCGCGTCCACAGAACCGCATGCACGAACGCGGCGTGCAGGAACACGACCACTGTGACTATGGCCAGATCGCGATAGCTGCCGACCTCGAATCCCACCAGGAAGATGCCGACTAACACAGCGTAGGCTACATATCGGAAAATAAGGCCGGTCCATTCGAGACGAAGGCCCAACGCCAAGCGCACATCGTCATCCCCGCCGCGAAAGCCCTGCGCGCGGCGAGGCGTCAGACGGTTTCCCTTGGGCAACCCCCTTTCACCATACTGCGCGGACTCTTGATTAAGAATGTCTTTCATGCAATCACTTCAGGATAACCCGTGCCGCGGGGACGCAATCGGCGCCCAGCCGTTGCCCGGCCGCCGACGCCTTGAACGCATCGAAATCCTCGCCCTTGCGAGGAAGTTGCGCCCACTCTCCGGTCTTGGCGCGTTTAAGCCGCTCCATGGCGTAACCGCGCTCGATCATCGAGACAGTCGCATTGTAGTCCTTTTCGATGCGCGCGTCTTCCTCGTACAACAATTTGCGGTCCTTGTTTTCCGCAGCGACGACCTGTTGAATTTCGTTACGCTGCTTGGCATCAAGCAACGGCTCATTGAGAAACTCGATATACCCCCGGTTGGTCTCGCCCGCGAGAAGACGGCCCTTCAGGTTCTCGATCTGGGCGCTTCGGTTGTGCAACGACACCAGAATTGCAGATTGTGGATTTGGAATTGACGGCAATCTAGAATCGGCAATCAACAATCCGCAATCAGGAAGCGCGTCGGTCTTGCCCTCGATGAAGTCCAACGACGCAGCAGTGCGTTGCTGGACCTCCTGGCGAATATCGACGCTAACATGCGCTTGAGATTTCTTCGGGAC
>CAIYET010001041.1 GCA_903925285.1 Candidatus Hydrogenedentota bacterium
ACCCCGCCTTCCGCGCCGCGAACATGGACCCCGTCGAAGCCCTCCGCCACGAATAGTCAAGCAACGCCTGAATTGGTTCAACCTAAAAAAGCAGTAGGAATTCAGAATACAGGAGTCAGAATTCAGAATGGCAACAGGTTACGGTATCTTTCGACGCGCGAAAGTATTCACCCGTTGGGTGAACGCAGATGTTGCCGAGTTTCGTGTGTAAGTCCACTGTTTTCAATATTCTGAATTCTGACTCCTGAATTCTGACTGCCTTTTTTAGGTTCACCCGTTGGGTGAGCGCAAATGTCGCCGAGTCTCGTGCGTAAGCCCACTGTTTTCAACATTCTGAATTCTGACTCCTGAATTCTGATTGCCTTTTTTAGGTTCAAGCGGGTTAGAACTTCACTCTTGTGCCGGGAAAAGCAGCTATGTTGAATTCGAGACCGATATCCCATCCGGTTTCGCGGTCGCGGAACACGAGCGCGGCTTCCCAGCAATGGAGGTTGCGTCGAACTTCGTATTTTTGCTGCGTCATCTTTTCGCGCTCGAAGTCGTAGCTGTGCTCGAAGGAGAGGCCCCACTTTTCGCCAAAACGGTATCCAAACCCGTAGAGCACCTCGCGGTTATAGACCGTTTGGCCGGTTTCCGTGTAGGCAAAGCCGACGCGCGCGTTCATGCGCCCGTCCAACGATCTGTCGCCATAGTACAGATATGTAATGGCGCGACTGTAATCGGTGTACAACATATCGTTGCGAAAAAGGGCCGCGTTATCCAATCCCAGCGGTCCCAACGGGTCGCGCAATTGCAGCATCGCCATCCGCGCGTATTGGCAATCAGAGCGAACGGAGTCCTGATCGGTGTCGTGATGCTCTAAAAACGCGACCCAGCCCCACGAGGGCCGCGGGCGAAGGTCCAACTCCGCTTCGAGGTCCGTGCTTCGCGCGATTTCGTTCGAAAAATCCACGCCGCCATACAGCGTGAGCCGTAGCACCTGCCAAACGTCGCCCGTCTTCGCGTTGCGTCCGAAGACGACATTGTCGAATTTTGCTTCGATGCGGCTTCGGCCGTACGCGGCGTCGTAGGCGTCGAAATTCGGCGTATCGGTGGCATTCATGGACGGGTTGGGCCGATAGGTGTAGGTGATTGCGGGAACGACGATGTGTTTGAAACCCGAGAAACCGACAAGGCCGGGATACTCCTTGTGCATGCGGGTCTGAGCGGTTACGCCTAACGTGCCGCCCAATCGGTAGTCGTTGTCCTCGCCTTTGCTGCGTTCCATGTACAGGGTGCTGTCGAACTCGGCAAACGGATTGAGCGAGAACGCCTCGTCAATATCAAGGTCGTAGGTAAGCCGTCCCACAGTAACTTGCCGACCCGCATGCCGTTCCTTGCTTTTATCCAACGGGTTCATCCAATAGTCGAGGTTATAGTAACCTGTCACGCTGTCCAGCGACGCGTACAAGCGGTCGGCAATGGGACGTTCGAGCAGGTGATAGGAGAGGTCGGGCAACTGCTCCGTCTCCTGGATGAAACCGTGGGTATCGGGTCGAAAGGTTGCACTCAGGATATATGCCGGTTTCGTCTGCGTGACGTCTACGAACGTGCGCGGTTGAGTGCGGTTACGATATTTATCGTAGAAAAAGTCCTTGTAGAAATCCCTGTTGGACCATTGCTCGACCTGCGCCAGTAGGATGGTGTCGTCGAAGATCTCTTGGCGGTGGCGCCATTCGACGTACCCCTCTTCGTGGGTCGTGTAGAGGGTATTCAGGTGTCCCTTGCTCAGATAGAACAGCGAGGCGGGGTCTTTGGTGAAATCGTAATCCAAGTCGATCCCAAAGCCGACGCCGAGGCGCGTGGTCGGGAACAAACGCAGCCCGATACTCGCGTCGGGACTGAGCGCGAACTGCTGGCCCGTGTTGAAGAAGTAACCGATACCCGCGCGGTGGCCGGCGGAAAAATCGAAGTTCAGCAACGTGCCGCGCTCGCCGGGAATGTAGCCGTAACGCGGCCAGTAGAGCAGCGTCTCGACGTTGCCTATGTAAAGGCGGGCGCCCTGCCCATACACGGCCTTCCCGTCGCGCACCATAACGTTCTTGATGCGAATTTTGTAATGGGGCGGGTCGTGATCGCAAGTACTCACCCAAATGTCTTCCCCGTTGACGTCGGCCGGTCCGATGATGTGCAGTTTGGCCGCGCCAAAATAATAGGCGCCGACATGCCCGTGGGCGGCGTCGATTTCACCCGTCGCATTGCGAACGTCGTATTCGAGACGTTCGGCCACGATATCGGCGGACGACTCGACGATATGTATGTTTTCACCCATGATCGCGCCATAGGACAGCCGAAGTTTGGCGCGCTGCTGGCTGGTCGCGTACGGTTCGAGAATGCGCGGCTGCGGCATTTCGGACGGATCCGGCACGCGGTAGAGGATGTCGGCGGCGGTGAGATATGACGTGCCTTGGGAGATATGGACGTTGCCCTGGGCATGCATCTCGCCCTGAGTCTCGTTGTTCCAGAAACGGTCTGCGGCAAACGACAGCGTGTCTAATTTGAGGCGGACATTTCCTTCGAGCGCGAGTTCCTGGCCGCCGCCCATCGGCGATTCCATGTGGTCGAATTCGATGTCGCGCAACGGCTGGGTCCAATCGGGCTGAACGAAAGATTCCTCCGGGAAAAAGGGCGTCTTCTCATTGAGCGACTCGACCAGTTTGTGGCGCGGCGCCTCGGTGGTCGTCACGGCGGATGGGCGGCCTTTCGGCACCGGCGCTCGCGCTTCCGGGCCGACGAAAGGCATATGACGATACCCCGGACTTTGCGGAGGGGGCTGGCTCTCCTGCACCGTGGCGATATCGGGATCCGATGGAGATGCCTGATCGTCCGCAGCAACGGCGGCAAACGCGAGCAGCCATACCGCAGTCCATCCCAACGCTCGAAGGTCAAACGCCATGATCATTTCCTTGGCAACATAAACCAAAAGGCGGCCACGCGCGCGTCGGAGACACGCGTCGATCCGGCAGCCGACTTCTTTTTCTCCGGTTCCGCCTTGGGCGCTTCGGCGGGCGGAGGGGTTTCCGCCGCCTTCGTTTCCGCTCCAGATTTTTTGGCGGTCGCAGGCTTCGGCGCATCCGTCGGCGCGGAAGCTTTGCGCGCGTCGGCTTGCGTTTTCGCCTCCGTCCGATCCGTGGAACCTGCCGGACTCGGCGGGGGCAAGGTAGACTGGCTGACGAGTCCTTGGGATTGCTGCGCCAGACTTGTGGCGCACACCAATGCCGCGACGAACCACGTTATCATCTTAGTCGCTCCCCATGCGGACCAATACCTGGTCCAGTGAATGAACGCCTTCCGCACCGCCCATCACCTGCACCGTCAATGCGCCGACCGCATTGGCAAGCTGGCCGCAACGCCGCAGGTTCCAACCTTGGATGTAACCGTAGAGGAACCCGCCGCACGCCGCATCGCCCGCGCCCGTCGTATCGACTACAGGGACTTTGTGAGCAGGTATCAGATGCGCTTCTCGCGCATTCCTAACGTACAGCCCTTCCGCGCCCATCTTCACCATCACCGTTTCCACACCAAATGAGCGGTAGAAATCCGCGATCGCCTCCGGGGTTTCCTGGCCGGTGTAATGCTGGGCTTCTTCGATGCTCGACATGGCGATATCGAGGTGCGGAAGGGCGTGCTCGATGTGCGGGAACCAAATCCCTTTCCCGTCGAAACACGTGTCCATCGACGTCTTCACGCCGAGCTTACGAGCCTTCGCGAATATGCGTCCAATCGGTTCGCCGTCCAGAGCGGGCGTGATGGATGTCCCGCCCCAATGCAGAACTTTCGCATGCGATACCAAATCCCAATCGACATCCTCTTCGCAGGTTAGCACGTTCGTGCCGAGATGATGCAGAAACGTCCGCTCGCCGTCCGCACTGATTAAGACGACAGTCGCGGAAGTGCCGCATTCGGTTGTACGGCGCACTCGGCTCACGTCGACGCCCATCGACGATAGCGTGTTCATGATGAAGTCGCCGAAACCGTCCTGGCCCAAGCGCCCGGTAAACGCCGCCTTCGCGCCAAGACGGCACAACACCGCCGCCGTGACGCCGGCGAGTCCGCCCAAGTGCAGCTCGAGTTGCGGCGCTATGGCAAGACTCCCGCGCTTGGGCAGAGACTCGACAGGCTTCACCATAACGTCCGCGCAGACAACCCCTACGGTTACAACATCGATAGCCATCGCGTTACCCTTCCACTCTAACCGGCCAAGGCACGCCGTTCCTGCACGGGAACCAGCGATGCGAGTATAGCATGCGGGTTCGTAAGGCGCAATGCCATTTTTTGCCTCCCAAACCACATGTAATTGGATACCCCTCGCGCGAAAACCCCATCCGTAGGGTCTTGATGCGTATCCGCGAATCCTGTAGTCTGAAGACATACGGATGATCGACGGAGACTATCCAAATGGATTCGTTGCTTCCCTGTTACGCCGTGTCGCGTGCACGAATTGTGTCGTCGACGTTCTGCGGTTCGAGTGATTTGTTTGACGCAATGCCTCGCGTGTGGTACTGTTTTTTGAACAGGATAATCGAAGGAGTCACATACCGTGGAAAAACGTTGCATTGTTGCGCCAAACGGGCCGCCAGCCCAGGGACCGTATTCACATGCGGTCGCGGTTGGAAATCTGCTGTTCGTTTCGGGACAGGGACCTGTTGCGCCAGACGGAAGCGGGATCAAGCGGGGCACGATTCAAGAGGAAACGCGCCTGGCGCTGTCGAATCTGAAGGCTATCCTCGACGATTCGGGATCGGGTATCGAACACGTGATCAAGGTGACGGCGTTTCTGGCCGACATGGACCACTTTTCCGCGTTCAACGAGGTTTATAAGGAGTTCTTCGCGTCCGCTTATCCTGCGCGCACCTGTGTCCAGGCGGGCCGCTTGCCCATGGATATCCAGGTCGAAGTCGAAGCCATCGCACTCGTGCCGAACGTCGCGTCATGCTAGAGAGGATAGTCAGAATTTTGGATTTTAGATTTTGGATTTTGGATTCATCGCCCAAAGCCTGCATGTTCGTGCGGTGCTATGCGCGCCCGCCCAAGTTCTCAATCCAAAATCCAAAATCCAAAATCCAAAATATGGTACCTTCTTTGAGTAAGACTTTCGTCGCGCTCCTGCTCGTCTTGGCGTCCGTCTCGGTCCACGCGCAAGATTCGGCGCATGAGTTGAATAACCAAGGCGCTCAATTGTATGCATCGGGCCAGTTCGATGCGGCCATTCAAGCGTTCGAGCGCGCGTATGAGCTTGCCTCGGACAACACGGTCATACGCCGCAATCTGTGCAACGCGCACCAGTCCGCCGCGAACGCTCTCGCGAAGGATGCCGATTTCGCGGCTGCGGCCAAGCATCTCGAACTGGCGATCGGCGTGGATCCGGAAAATGACGCGCCTCTGGTGCAATTGGGTTCGTATTATCTGCGGCTGGACCTCGTACCGGAAGCCATCGCACGATTGGAGGAGGCCATCAACCTCGCGCCGCGCAACCTCGATGCGCATGAGTTGCTGGGCGACGCGTATTACAACGACAATGACTTGGCTTCCGCTCGCACACAATGGGAGTGGGTGATCCAGATCGCCCCGCAACGAACGGGATTGCGCCAGAAAATCGAGAAGGCCTCGCGCGAGGAATCCGTCGAGGCGGCCTTTCGTCCATCGTCCTCGCGTCATTTCCAGTTCACGTACACGCCCGAAATTCAGGGGCGCACATTGCGGCGCGTGTTGAACGTGCTCGAACGGGCGTATGTGGATGTCGGACGCGAATTCGGCGTCTCCCCCCCCACGCCGATCCAGGTCATCGTGTACAACGCGCAGGAGTTCTCGGAGGCCACACAAACGGGGCAGCATGTCGGCGCGCTGTACGACGGCAAGATCCGGCTGCCCATGCTGGGACCGGACGGCACGCCGCTGAGCGATGAGGAACTCAAGAAGCGGCTCTACCATGAGTTCACGCATGTGGTTGTGCGATTCACGGCTGGTAACGACGTGCCCTGGTGGCTCAACGAAGGATTGGCCGAAACCACCGCGCGCGGCGACCTCGATCCCAACGAATTGGCGCTGCTTCGCGAGTCTGCGAGGCAAGGCAAGCTTTTTCGCTTGTCCGCACTCGACGGCAATCAGATGAGTAAATTGAATCCGGCGACCTTGGGCGCGGCGTACGCCCAAAGCCACGCAACCGTTCACTATTTGAGGACACGATTCGGACGCCAACGGCTGACCAACGTATTGTCCGACCTCGCCCAACACGTCCCACCCCAAGAAGCCATCCACCGCAGCTTCAACCGCAACTATAAGGCTCTCGAAGAAGAAGTCATCCGCGCATACAACCTCACCGGGTAGGCCGGATTCTTTCTCGCGAATCCGGCGAAGGATAACGCGGCGAACAGGAGCACGGCGAGGAGGCCTGCGACGGTCGCGCGTTTTCCCCAGACGTAGCTTTGGGGATCGAATATGAGGTCGATGCGGTGAGATCCCGGGCCGACCACGCAACCGAGCAGGTCGCCGTATAATCGGAGTGGCGCTTCCTCTTGTCCATCGATGGTCATGCGCCACCCTTTGTCGTAGGCTTCGGTGAGCACGAGCAATTGGCGTCCGGGTGTCTGGGTCTGGATGTGGAACAGGCCGGGTTCTTCGTGGAGGATCCGTGCCTGTCCGATTGGTCCGGGGTCAAGGACGACAGGAAGGCCGGTCAACGCGGTGTTGGCGATATCGATGTGCTGAATATCGTTTGCGGGCATTGTGGAGACATCGGCTTGGGTTACGAGGCGCACGCGCGGCATGGGATTGGGCAATTCGATCCATTTCTCGCCACGTTCGGCGGCCTCGGCCAATTCGGGCGTCGCGCCGTATCGAGTTCGCAGCCAGCGTACGCCCACTAGCCGGAGGGGCAAGGGATCGAGGTAGTAACTCAGTTGGCGGAGTGGGGACATGGCGGTATAACCGAGCGGGGTCCGGAAACCTTTGAAGAGCGTTCCGTTGGTCATGTAGTGGGGACGGTAATCGGGCGCGACGGCATATTCGGTGGAGCCGGGCGGAATGTCCAGAGATGCGATGAAGGCGTCCAAACGGTCCGCGGTCTTGTGGCGCAATCCGAACAGGCCGAGATCGAGCATGAGAAACACAACGAGTACAGGTATGGCCAAGCGCCACCCTCGCGCTGCTGCGAGCACCAACGCGGCGGCGCTCAGGATCAGCAACATCCCGAGGGCCAGGGTGGAGGCGGGCGAGACGTTTGCGTTGACCCACGCCGTCGCAGCGGCGCTACCGAATACGTTTTCGCGGATCAACAGGACGGTGGCGGTGACGCAGGCGCCCAATACGGGGACCGTCATGGCGGGGACGAGTATTTTCCAGGGAATCGGGCCGTCGTGGCCTTTCGCGCTCGATAGCCGCTGGAACCCGAATACGGTAAGCCAAATCCAGGCCAAGTGGAACCATACGATGTAACGATCGGCTCCGCGAAGCATCTTCAGCACCGGCAACTCCGAAAGAAAACGGTACACATAGGCGTAGCGGCCCAGGGTGAGCACGAGGCCCACGACGACGAGGGTAATCATCCAAGCGGCCTGGCGGCGCGGTATCCCGAAGAATCCTGGCCGGAAAAGGACGCACGGGGCCAGTATGGACGCGATGGCGCCGCAGTACAGTCCGTCGTGCGTGCCTAAATACATCCGCCGTTGGAAGAGATAGGGATTGAGCAATTGCAGGAGGTTCGCCGGATGGAGTGAGCCGTACATGCGAAAGGCGTAATCGGTGTGTGCGCGGTCGGAGTTCATCGCGAGGTCGAGCGTCGGCAGCAGTTGGATCCCGCCGACGGCAAGCCCGATCGTCTTTGCCGCGATCAGCAAGAGAATCCGCCATGGACTGCGGGCCTCGTGCAGCAGGAAAAGGACGTACAACCCTTCGGCGACGCCCATGATCAGCACCATCTGGGGATGTCCGCATAGCCACTGTGAGCCGGTCAGCAACGCGGTTCCCGCGAGGGCGGCGGCAGCATGGCGTGGGTTGGGCGAACGCATGGCTACATCGATTGCCAGAAGCATCCACGGCATGTGCGCTACAACTCGAACGGCGTGAATCCATACATAGTAAGATAGACAAAAGCCTCCAAAGGTGGCCATTATCGCACCGACCAGCGCCGCCTCGCCGCGGATATTCCAACGCCGCAATAGAAGAAGCATGCCGGCAAACATCAGCGGATAGTTCAACAACACGTCTAGATCGAATGCGGCGCTGAAGGGCAGGCAGCGGTAAAGGAGATAGTTGAGTGGATGGGTCATGGCCCCTTGGCCTTCTGCATGTACATATAACCCGTTGTATATGTGAGGGGTCCATATGAAGCGCCAGCCGTGCTCGAGCGCGTCCGCGTACAGGTAACGCAACGGCAGGTATGAAGCGGAGATGTCGTCTTCGAGGAA
>CAIYET010001042.1 GCA_903925285.1 Candidatus Hydrogenedentota bacterium
ACGTAACGGAGTTCGAGTTCGGCTTTCTTCTCGGTCATCACGCCATAGTCGTTCCGCGCCGCCAATCCCTCTTTGAACCATTTCCAACCGTCCCGCGAATAGGCCAGATTCGTTAACAGCCCGAATCGCTGGTCATGACTAAGCCGCAAATTACCCGCGATGAACTCTCGGAACAAGCGGCATCCCTCCTGTAGCTCATGAACACTTTCCAGGCCAATCGGAGCGTAATCGTTTCTGGCCGCTGTCTTAGTCTTCAGAACCTTGGTTCTAGGCCGCTTCGGAAACACCGGAGCCGTTTCATACATGGTGGAGTTATCAATCACAAATGGTACTTCCATTTCGAGAAATGGTTCAGAAACGGTATGATTTCCTGTATGGCTGTATATAGTATAAGAGGCATACATGGTTTCGTACTGATTCAGAAAACTTTGGTTGTGATGATCAAGAAAGAACCCACCATCATCTAACGGCGAAACGGCCAGGTCGATGGTGTCATTCAGACGGCGCAGATAATGGTCGCTACAGAAGGCATCAAGCCATCTTGTGAAATTTGATGGGTCTGCATTATACCGGCTCGCGATGAAGTCGTTGATGAACTCGCATAGGGAAGTCTGGAATGAGAAATCGGCGAGCAGGACGGAATCCGGTTTTGAACCATTGACGTTCGCATGCGGCATGAGGACTTTCCTATCAGCATCAGGAAGGTGTTCCAGGAAGATGTGCACGATAAGAGAATAGAGTCGGATGTCCGTGACGAGGCCATCGAAAAGGAAGCACAGGTGGAATTTAGGCTTGGTTTCAGAGTGACGCCAAGAGGTGTAAATCAGGTTGGGCTTCAAGTTGCACGCCGCGAGGTGCGCGGAGAGTTGCTCGGCATTCATCTTGCCGTCATCCAGGTCAATCACGAAGAGTTGTTGGGCCAACCACCCGGCGCGGTTCTTCTGGCCTTCGCGGTATATGGCGGGCGCGAAGATACATCCATTGCGGATATGTTCCACGAGCGTGGGGCCGTCGATGAGCACCGGCGGGTGCGTCTTTACGTATTCCGTGAAGGCTGCATAGCAGGCATCATTGGGTTTGGACGTGAAGGAGGTCGTGTCGAGGGAAATGGGGAAGAGCGGATTAGCGGATTGCTTTGCCGCGAAACAGGTCGCGGGCTGAATTGTGGGTGTTTTTTCCATAGGTGTTTTCCTTTCCACGGGGGCGTTCCTCTCTAAGAAGCGGAGGGAGACCAACATGGAAGTCGGCCTCCCTTTTCGACCGCAGAAAGGAACTAATTCGGTTAACGTTATGTATTTGTTCTACGTGGTGCTGGTGGGATTATATTGAGGGGCACGCTCAGTCGTTCACGCGCAGGGAATTGAATAACTACTTCATTATGGCTCGGCCTCAACCGGTGATCCGAAGGTCATCACCATCCATTCCTTGTTTCCGTGCTCATATCGAATCGCAATATAGGCATTGAATACATTCATGATATGCACACCAGTATCTTCAGTAGTGGCATTTGGATGAATGATCAGGAACGCCCATGCCCCAGTGTACTCCGAATACCCTAGGTAAAAATCGTAGCCTCGACTTACAAGATATTCCTGGAAGGTATCGATTGTCTTGCCATTTAGGGCGCGACTCGCATCCCAAATGACGACACTCTCTCTTACGTCCGATTCGTCGTCATCAGGGTCAGACGACACTTCGCCAACGATACTCTCCAGTGCGTTCGGCGGCAGGTCTCGGTAACTGATGTAGTCGGGGGTGAATCTCTGACCTAGGCCATCTCCAGCCGTGTAGGTATACCCACCGACGGGGAGTATCACCGGTTCCTCAAATAGGTCCTCATCTTCAATGAACTCGATTGGGTATAGAACCGCAAGTGCGTTTGCCACGCAATAGTACCAATTGTCTGTCATAACATCCGCGAGCAGGCTGGTGGTCAGCCTGATCACCTCGAGTCTCTTGTCTTCACGTCGGATATGATGAGGTCCGGCGACCAGGGGCACATAACGTCTGCCGTAGTGCCCGTCTCTGTCTGTAAACACTCTGGAGATATGTTCTTCTTCTGCGGTCATAGGGGGATCTCCTCATTTTCAGCGCCAACGACGGCAGTTCGCTGAACGCCCGGATATTCTTTCAGGCGTTCGGGCAAGTACGGCTCGACAACGAGATTCGGCTTTAGATACAGCTTCGGCCCGACGCTACGCGCCTGCGCGATCAATGAATCGACCCACGCCCATTGAGGTTGGATCTTCTTGGCCCCACGGCTGTTTGCGCCGATGATGAACCAGTTGAAAAGTTCCGGACGCTCAAACCGCACCGGGCCGAGCAACGGTTCGCATGACACGAACTTCACGGTTGCCGCCACTTGCTGGAAGGCCTGTTCGGTTCGTTCCACCCGCGCTTGCGAGTCCACCGTTGCGCCGACCCAAGCGTTGATGGGCCAGTCGATTGTCGCCAGGCGTTCGGGGTTCTTCGTCAAGAAGATGAACGTCCATTGTGGGGCGTTTCGGACTTGTTCGAGCACGGCGTCAATCCATTCTTGCGGAACCCAATCCCCGAACAAATCGGTCATGCTGCCGGTGAACACACAGCGCGACCAGGGACTATCGGATTTAGGCAATCGCGTTGCTGCCGGAGCCGTAAGCCTCTCCGGATAGAAATGCGGCTCGAAACCGTGCGGAAAGGCTTTGCTTCCGGCGAACCTGTTTGCGATAGCTCGCGCATAACAATACGCACAGCCGTGCGTGCAGCCCGTAACCGGGTTCCAACTAAACCATGCCCAGTCGATGTTCTGATTCGTTTTGTTGAATTGCGACCTCGTCGGTCTCTGTTCTTGCTTCTTCATAAAATTTACCTCCGTTGATGTGACATCTGTAGTCCACGTGACTACATATGTTTGTTCTCTGGCGAGTGTGGCAGAGGTTTGTGTTTTGTGGAGCCGGTGTAAAGCGGTTGCTGTAGGCTGCCACGGTAGACACATTCAGTCAGGCGACATGTACCGATTCAGTGCTTAGGACCTGCGGTGCGCCATGTGCATGAAACCACTTGACGAGCTCAATATCCGTTTGCGCTTCATCGCGTTGTTGTTCCCACGCGCGTACACGCTCCAACATCAGCGATTTCTCCGTAAAGGACAGGTCCGAGGCAATTATCAAGCCGTATTCGGGTGTATTCTTGAAGCAGGGATAAAGAAAGGTC
>CAIYET010001043.1 GCA_903925285.1 Candidatus Hydrogenedentota bacterium
GGGATCGAAGCGGCCGGACAGGATGTTGCCGCACATGCAATCGAGCACGGTGTTGCCTGCGCTGTCACGCAGGATCTTTCCGTCCGGGCCGTACCCGCAGAGATGGTTTTCTTCGTGAACGAACTCGGGCGGAAAGCCGCAGGTCTCGTAATACGGGTAGTCGTCCCCGTCGCGCAAGCGAATGCCCACGGCTTCACACTGCGACCAGGCTTGCAAGGAAGCGGCCAGGTCCGACATGCTTTGAAGGAAATCGCCCGGCGTGTTGACCAGTGTAATCAAGCGCGCCGCCAACACGCGCTCATCCTCCTGGAACTTGCGCTCGGTAATGTCCCTGATCACGCCATCGTACGATAGGAGCGCCCCGCCGGCGTCAAAGCGCAAGATGGGCGTGTCGCTTACCCATCGAATCTGGCCGTCTTTCCTGACGATGCGGTGTTCGATCGGTGGGATACGTTTTCCGGTCAGGATCTGCTGAACGGATTCTCTGACCCGGTCGCGATCATCCTCCACGACCATGCGTATCCAGAGATGCGGGTCCGACGCGAACTCCTGCGCTGTGTAGCCCGTGACCGTCTCGCACGCAGGGGCATGCGTCGTCTCCACGGCGCGCCCATGCTCGACCTGCACTAGATAAAGATAGTCGGTCAGTCCCTCGGTAATCCGGCGGTAGCGCTGCTCACTCTCCCGCAGCGCCTCCTCCGCCCGCTTGCGCTCGGTGATATCGCGGGTGACGCCTTGGATTTCCAACAGGCGGCCACCCTGATCGAAAATAGGCGAGGTCACGAGCTCGCCCTGAAACACGGTGCCGTCTTTGCGGCGGTAAACGAGTTCGAGAGTCACCCCTTCGCGGCCCAGACTTCCGTCAAACCGGCGTTCTAACGACTCAGCCGCGACTTCGCTGGAGAGGGGTTCGAGAAGAAAGTCAAAGTGTTTTCCGATGAGTTCCTCCGGCTCGAATCCGGCGAGCTTCTTCGACGCGGGACTCATGAACGTAAAACGGCCCTGGCGATCCATCCGCCAGACGAGGTCGTTGGCGTTTTCGACTAGACCGCGATAGTGCGCCTCGCTTTGAGCGAGGGCTTCCTCGTCACGTTTGTGCTCGCTGATATCGCTCATAATGACGCGGCACACGGGAGCACCGTCAGCGTCCTCAGCGGCGGTCGATTCCAGCCGCGCCCAGAATATTGCCCCGTCTGTTTTCTTCATCCGCAGTTCACACACCTGCGGTTCACCGGTCTCGAAGAGTTGTTTGCGGTGCTGGAAAAAAATGTCCCGATCTTCTTTGAAGATGAAACGGACGAGCGGCTTTTTGACAAGCAGCGCGCCCCGGGCCACGTCCAGCAATGTCGCCGCAGTGAGGTTCGCCTCCAGGATCAGCCCATTTTCGCTCACCGTGACATAGCCCACCGGGGCCAGGTCGTACAAGTCGAAATAGCGCGCACGCACGGCGTCCAGTTCCAGTTGCGCCTGGCGCAGTTCCTCGTTCTGCATCTCGAGTTCGATCTGATGCACGCGCAGTTCGTGAAGCGTCCGTTGCGTTTCTTCGGGCGACTGAGCCTCGATGTTCTCCGACGACTGGGCGGCTTTTTCTTCGGCCTGCCGCCGCAGTTCGGCGGCGTGTCTGGATTCCGTATTCCCGGTGGTCATCTCATATCCCCTTCTCGCGCACGGTAAAGCAGGCGCGGAAAATCATGAAAACTATGGAGCGCGTTTTGCACTTGCGCGGTTTCAGGTATCACAATGTCGAAGTTCTGTAAAGGCCCGCTCAAGGTTTGACGCTTAAAATCTGTTTCTTACCGTTTCCGATATTCTCCTTGTTCAAAAGTCATGTTCCGCCGTAGACTTGGCGACGGTGCGCAACCTTCATAACGAGCACCACAAGCAAGGCGTCTCGTATTTCGTAGACAACCCGGTAGTCGCCGATGCGTATTCGATAATCGTCTTCAGATCCCGCGAGTTTCTGCACCCCCAATGGGCGGGGATTGTCCGATAGCGCTTCGATTCTTTTGATTACGCGAATGCGCAGATTGGCTTCGAGGTCGTCGATTTGCCGTGCCGCCCTTCGCGAGAATTCGACGGAATACTTCACTCAATCGCGTACCGCTTCTTGATTTCTTCAAGCGAAACGGTCCCTTCCTTGTCGATTTCGGCCCTCACCTGCATCACATCGCGCATGTCGGCGGCATCTTCAAGCATCCGCAAGGCGGCGTATTCATCGGGCGAGATCATGACGGCGACGGCGGCGCCGTCCGTCTCGATGACGCAATCCACACCCTCGGCCACCTCGGCCAGCGCGGCGGCAAGTTCGGGAGAAGGATTCCTCACGCTGATCGTTGTCATAGTGCATCTCCACGCCGTATCGTCTTTAACGGCACCGTATCAGAGAATGATTGTAGCCCGAAACGCCTCTGGACGCAAAACACCTTCCGGTTTGTTGTCTTTCGATCAGACGTTCTGGTAATGCAACTCGCGTAAATCCAGCTTTGGGGTGCGTTTGGAAAGGTCCAGCACTTCAATGCCCACCACTTGATCGCGGTCGTTAAAATCCAACACCACACCCGGTGACACTTCTTCCGAGTCGATGATTTTGGAATCATCGAGGCGCAGGTACAACGCATCGGCTTCTTTATCCACGTGCAATCTCATAGTTTGCCTTTCATCTGACGA
>CAIYET010001044.1 GCA_903925285.1 Candidatus Hydrogenedentota bacterium
CCAACCTATTCGTTTACGTCGGCGGCGGGCGATGACGCCTTCAATTACACCTGCGTGGTGACGAACGCGGCGGATAATGACACGTCCGCATCTGCGACGCTCAATTTCCGTCCGAAGGTCACGACGCCTCCCGCGTCGCAAACCGTCCAACAGGGCGACTCCGTAACCTTTACGGTGGTGGCGACGGGTTCGGCGACGTTGAATTATCAGTGGCGCAGAGGGGCTGCCCTCGTTGGCTCGAACAGCCCCACCTATACGTTTACTTGCGGAGCTGGGGACGACGCCGTCAATTTCACCTGTGTGGTGACGAACGCGGCGGGAACCGCCACGTCTGCGGCTGCGACGCTCACGTTCAGGCCAAAGATTACTGTGAACCCCGTGTCGCAGACTGTGAACGACACCGGCTCGGTGACCTTTACGGTAACAGCATCCGGTACAGCGCCGTTGAGTTACCAGTGGCGCAAGGGCGGTGTCACGCCCGTAGGCGGGAATAGCCCAACATTTACCATCGATCCTGTTAGCAATACGGATCAGGGTAGTTACGATTGCGTCGTGACCAATACATACGGAACGGCGACTTCGACCGCAGCTACATTGCGCGTGAGTCCGTCGGTTACGGACGTGTCGTTCGAAACGGCGCCTGCGGGCGGCGGCGCGACGATCCTGGTGACCTTCAACGAACCCATGGGCACGGGCGTGGCCACGGCGGCGAACTATGCGCTGTCCGGCTCCGGCCAGGGCACGTTACCGGCAACCCCGAATGGCGTGGCGCTGGTCTCCGGCAATCAATACCGGCTGACCTGGAACTTGGGTACAGGCGAGATGCGCGATGGCTATGACCTCGTTATCACAGTGGGTGCGGCCGTTCAGGATACCGAAGGCGATCTGATGGGCACGGCGCCCACCAACAGCGGCTCGTGTGTCGGCTGCGCCCTCGGCCACCGTCCGACCGTGACCGTGGATCAGGCGGGCACGCAGGTGGATCCGACCAGTACCTCGCCGATCAACTTCACGGCAGTGTTCAACGAAAACGTCACCGGGTTCGACCAGAATTCGGACGTTACCATTGTGGCGTCGGGGTCTCCGACGGCGGTTATTACCGGCGGCCCACAGACGTACAATATCGCCGTCAGCGGGATGACCGATAGCACTGTTACGGTTACGGTGTTAGCCAACAAATGCATCGATGCGGCGGGCAACCTCAATGTGCCCTCTACATTCACGGACAACAGCGTCCTGTACGATACGGTTCCACCGACGGTTACCGGTGTTGCCGTACAGACATGGCGGACGGTTGATGTAACGTTCAGCAAGGCGATGGGCGTCGGCGTGACTACTGCGGGCAATTACGCGGTATCCCTACCCGGCGGCGGCACGCTTCCGACCAATCCCAACAGCGTGGCCCTCGTCAGCGGCAACACCTATCGTCTGACTTGGATCTCCGGTGAGATGATCGAGGGGGGCAATATCACCATTACGGCCACGGGTGTCCGTAGCGTGAGCGGCCAGTTGATCGGCGTTTCGAACAGCGCCACCCACGTGGGCGGCGGTATCGCGGCGGTCCATGTGACTACGCAGCCGACCTCGCAGACGGTCAACTACCACAACTATCCGGGCGCCAACCTCGTGACCTTCACAGTGGTGGCGGCCGGACACGCGCCGATCACGTACCAGTGGCGGCGCAGCGGGGCCGACCTGAATAACACCGGCCATACGACAGGTGTGACAACGGCGACCCTGTCCATTGTGAATGCGGACAACTCGGACCAGTTCACCAACTATGAATGCGTGGTCGGGAGTTCCTCGGGTGTTGCAGGTCCCTCGGAGACGTCGCTCCAGCGTACCTTGGTCGTCAATGACCCCGTCATCGAACTGCCGGCGCCCATTTCGCAAACGGTGGACCCGACCGACCCGGTCGCCTTCACGGTAACCGTCGGCGGCAGCGGCACTCTGACGTACAACTGGAAGAAGGGCGGCGTACCGCTGGTCGACGGCGGAACGCTCAGCGGAGCGCACATGCCAACGTTGAACATCGGCGGCACGGGCGCGGTCGAGGGTGACGAAGGCAACTACACATGCGACATAATCGGCGGCGATGGGACGGTAACTTCCGCAGTGGCGACGCTCTCGGTGAACAATCCGCCGATCATCACGCTGGATCCCATCAGCCAGACCAAAGACCCGACCGATAACGTAACGTTCACGATTACGTCAACCGGTACGGCCCCGCTTACGTACAGATGGCGCAAGAACGGTGTAGCGCTGAACGATGTCGGGACGATCTCCGGCTCCAGCACGGCATCGTTGAAGATTACCGGTATCGTTGAAACCGATACGGCGAAAACACCGGGCTACACTTGCCTCGTCAGCAACTCGGCGGGCACCAAGACCGGAACCAATCCGCTGTCCAACCCTGCGACATTGGAGGTCAACGATCC
>CAIYET010001045.1 GCA_903925285.1 Candidatus Hydrogenedentota bacterium
ATTATATCAAGACAGTCTTGATATGTCAAGCAAAAAGATCGCACGCCCCAGTCGAACGAAAACGCAATGAAATCAAACTCCCGATACCCGCTCCTCACCTGCCCGCGCGAAAACTCGCCCCCTTACCTGCGGATCGGGGGCGATAGGATGGGATTGAACGAGCGGCTACGACTGACTATACTCGATCGGATGACTCAGACGTTGACCAATTCTTACTGAACCGGTGCGTGAGCGCTCGAAGGCACGCGGGGATTGGGTTGCGGAACTGGGTTGAAACTGGAAAGGAACGGTGGTAATGAGGAACCTGTTGGTTGCGGGAATTGTTTTTATGGCGATGTGTGGGGTGTGCGCGAACGCGCAGGCGGCCTTCAACGTAGCGAGCCCGAATGTTCTTGATGGTGTCGTGACGGCCTGGGGCAACAACGATAGTGGCCAATGCACTGTTCCAAGCACGAACGCGGATTTCGTGGCTGTGACCGCAGGCGGGTGGCACAGTCTTGGTTTGAAGTCCGATGGGTCCGTGGCGGCCTGGGGTTTTAATGGCCAAGGCCAATGTACTCTTCCAAGCCCGAACTCGGGTTTTGTGGCCGTGTCCGCAGGATACTTGCACAGTCTTGGTTTGAAGTCCGATGGGTCAGTGGTGGCCTGGGGGCAGAACGAATATTACCAATGCGCTGTTCCAAGCCCGAACTCGGGTTTTGTGGCCGTGGCTGCGGGATACGCGTACAGTCTTGGCTTGAAGTCAGATGGTTCAATAGTTGCCTGGGGTAATAATGACAATGGCACATGCAGTGTTCCTAGCCCGAACACGGGTTTTGTGGCTGTGGCCGCAGGATACGGGCACTGTCTTGGATTGAAGTTCGATGGTTCCGTGGTGGGTTGGGGTGATAATAGCCTTGGCCAATGCACTGTTCCCAGCCCGAACAGCGGTTTTGTCGCCGTGTCTGCGGGATGGTACCATAGTCTTGGCTTGAAGTCCGATGGTTCCGTGGTCCCCTGGGGTTCTAACGTCAATGGCCAATGTACTATTCCAAGCCCGAACACGGGTTTTGTGGCCGTGTCTGGGGGATATCAGAACAGTCTTTGTTTGAAGTCAAACGGTTCGGTGGTGGCCTGGGGTGATAACAGCTATGGCCAATGCACTCTTCCCAGCCCGAACTCGGGTTTTGTGGCCGTGACTTCGGGACAGCGGCATTGCTTGGCGCTGTCGCGGGTGTTGGCGGCGCCCGTTATCTACCAGCACCCGGCCTCTCAAACGGCCTTCCCAGACGCGGCGGCCCTTTTTGTAGTGCAGGCCGTTGGAGCGGGCACCCTCTCGTATCAGTGGCGCAAGGACACCGTGGCCATTTCCGGCGCAACAAAATCGACGTACACCATCGCTTCAGCGCAATTCTCGGACGCGGGCAGCTACGATTGCGTAGTGTCCAATGGCAGCAAGGGCAGCACGACCTCCAACGCGGCGACTCTGACGGTGCTGAGACAGAATGGTTCCGTGGTGGCCTGGGGTAATAATGAGGATGGGCAATGCTCTGTTCCAAGCCTGAACGCGGATTTTGTGGGCATAAGCGGGGGAGTCTGGCACAGCCTTGGTTTGAAGGCCGATGGGTCCGTGGTGGCTTGGGGCAATAACGATAGTGGCCAATGCACTGCTCCAAGCCCGAACTCGGATTTTGTGGCCGTGGCTGCGGGAGGATCCCACAGTCTTGGCTTGAAGTCCGATGGGTCCGTGGTAGCATGGGGTGATAATGGCAATTTCCAATGTAATGTTCAAAGCCCGAACGCAGGTTTTGTGGCCGTGGCTGCGGGAATGTGGTACAGCCTTGGCTTGAAGTCCGATGGGGCTGTGGCGGTTTGGGGCGACAACACCTATGGCCAATGCAGTGTTCCCAGTCCGAACTCGGGTTTTGTGGCCGTAGGCGCAGGAGGGTACCACAGTATTGGTTTGAAGTCCGATGGGACCGTGGTGGCCTGGGGTAGTAACGATGATGGACAATGCAATGTTCCCAGCCCGAACGCGGATTTCGTGGCCGTGGACGCGGGAGGGTACCACAGTCTTGGTTTGAAGTCCGACGGGTCCGTGGTGGCTTGGGGTGATAATGGCGAAGGCCAATGTACTCTTCCCAGCCCGAACGCGGGTTTTGTGGCCGTATCTGCGGGAGATTACCACAGCCTTGGTTTGAAGTCCGATGGTTCGGCGATGGCTTGGGGCTATAACTACTTTGGCCAAAGCACTAATCCCAGCCCGAACGCGGGTTTTGTGGCCGTATCCGCAGGCGGGTACCACAGTTTGGTGCTGTCGCGGGCGTCGGCGGCGCCCGTTATCGTTCAACAGCCTGCCTCTCAATCCGTCTTAGAGGGCGGGCCTGTGCTATTTGTGGTGCAAGCCGTCGGCTCCGTTCCGCTCTCTTACCAGTGGCGCCAAAATGATGAGAACATTTCCGGCGCGACGCGGTCGACGTACCTTATTGCCGCCTCGCAACCCGCGAACAAGGGCAACTACGATTGCGTGGTGTCCAACGGCAGCAAGGGCAGCACAACATCCAACGCGGCAACCCTGACGGTGAGGCTGAACGGTTCGGTATTGGCTTGGGGTTACAACGAGTATGGGCAGTGCAATGTCCCCAGCCCAAATTCGGATTTTGTAATCGTTAGCGGGGGGGCATGGCACAATCTTGGTTTGAAATCCGATGGTTCCGTGGTCGGCTGGGGTCTGAACAACCAAGACCAATGCACGGTTCCCAGTCCAAACTCGGACTTTGTGGGTGTGTCTGCGGGGCACGCACACAGCCTTGGTTTGAAATCCGATGGTTCCGTGGTCCCCTGGGGTTTTGGCGGCAATGGCGAATGTACTGTTCCCAGCCCGAACACGGGATTTGTGGCCGTGTCTGCGGGAGGGTATTTCAGTCTTGGCTTGAAATCGGATGGTTCGGTGGTAACTTGGGGCAGCAACGTCCACGGCCAATGCACGATTCCGAGTCCGAACGCGGATTTTGTGGCCATCTCTGCGGGCGATACTCACAGTCTTCTGTTGAAGTCAGATGGCTCGGTGGTGGCCATTGGGAAAAATACCAATGGTGAATGCACGATTCCGAGTCCCAACTCGGGGTTTGTGGCTGTGGCGGCGGGATACACGCACAGTGTTGGCTTGAAATCGGATGGCTCGGTGGTGGCTTGGGGCAGCAACACCGACGGCCAATGCACTGTTCCAACCCCGAACACGGGTTTTGTTGCCATCGCCGCAGGAGGTTTCCACACCTTTGGGTTGAAGTCCGATGGATCCATGCGCGTCTGGGGTCAGAATTACGATGGCCAAAGCGATGTGCCAGACCCAAATTCGGGATTTGCGGCTGTGGCAGGGGGGTGCTGGCACAGCTTGGCGCTGATCCGGTCGCTGACGGCCCCCGTTATCGTTCAGCACCCTTTCGCCCGGCACCCCTTGCAGGGAGGAGCTGCGCTATTCGTCGTGCGAGCCGTCGGAACGGTTCCGCTCTCGTACCAGTGGCGTAAGGGCGGCGTGGCCATTGCCAACGCGACGCGCTCGACATACAAAATCGCGTCCGTGCAGACTGGGGATATCGGCAACTACGATTGCGTGGTGACCAACGGCGCGGGCAGCACGACATCGAATGCCGCTGTACTTGCGCTGCACGGTCCGCCGAGTGCGCCCACGTTGATAGCGCCGGTCAATGGTGCGCAGAGCGTTTCGTTGACACCTGTATTGCAGATAAGCGCTTTCTCGGATCCTGACGGTTACACGGCAGCGCTGGTCGAGTTCCAGGTGGCGTCGGACAGCGCGTTTGCCACGATAACCGTAGCATCGGGCGGGATTACGCCGACCCAGAGTTGGGCTGTTCCGGCAAGCAATCTGGCGCAATACAAGCGGTACTGGTGGCGTGCACGTTACAAGGATAACATTGGCACATGGGGTTATTGGGCCACCGCCTTCTCGTTTGATACCGGCAACCGCCCGCCGAACGCGCCGACGCTGACTTCGCCGGTAAATAGTGCGCAGAACGTCTCCCTGACACCATCACTCCAGATAGGTGCTTTCTCGGACTTGGACGGCGACAGTGCGGCGCTTGTCGAGTACCAGGTGGCGTCGGACAGCGCGTTTGCCACGGTCGTAGTGACTTCGGGCGGGATAGCGCCGACCCAGACTTGGAGCGTTCCGGCAACTAAGCTGGCGCAGTATAAGCGGTACTGGTGGCGTGCCCGTTACAAGGATAACCGGGGCACTTGGGGCTACTGGCCCACCGCCTTCTCTTTCGACACCGGCAACCGCCCGCCCAATGCGCCGACGCTAACATCGCCGGTAAATGGCGCACAGACTGTCTCCCTGACACCCTCACTCCAGATAGGTGCTTTCTCGGACCCGGACGGCGACAGTGCAGCGCTGGTCGAGTACCAGGTGGCGTCGGACAGCGCGTTTGCCACGGTAGTAGTGGCTTCGGGCGGGATAACGGCAACCCAAAGTTGGACCGTTCCGGCAACCAAACTCTCGCAATACAATCGGTACTGGTGGCGTGCTCGATACAAAGACAACCGGGGCACATGGGGCTACTGGCCCACCGCCTTCTCGTTTGGCACCGGCAACCGCCCACCCAATGCGCCGACGCTAACATCGCCGGTAAATGGCGCGCAGAATGTCTCCCTGACGCCCGTCTTGCAGATAGGCACTTTTTCGGACCCGGATGTCGGGAACACGGCGGCATTGGTCGAGTACCAGGTCGCGTCGGACAGTGGGTTTGCCACGGTGGTGGTGACATCGGGCGGGATCGCGCCGACCCAGAGTTGGACGGTTCCGGCGACCAAGCTCGCGCAATACACGCGGTATTGGTGGCGTGCCCGACACAAAGACAGCCAAGGTACTTGGGGCTATTGGCCCACGCCCTTCTCTTTTGGCACGGGCAACCGCCCGCCCAATGCACCGACGTTGGTATCGCCGGTGAATGGAGCACAGAATGTTTCTCTGACACCAAGTTTGCAGATAGGTGCTTTCTCCGACCCTGACTTCGGAAACACGGCGTCATTGGTCGAGTACCAGGTGGCGTCGGACAGCGCGTTTGCCACGGTGGTGGTGGCATCGGGCGGGATCGCGCCGACCCAGAGTTGGACGGTTCCGGCAACCAAACTGGCGCAATACAAACGATACTGGTGGCGTGCCCGATACAAAGACAGTCAAGGCACATGGGGCTACTGGCCCACCGCCTTCTCGTTTGACACCGGCAACCGCCCGCCCAATGCGCCGACGTTGAGCAGTCCGGCAAATGGTGCATTGAACGTGGGGTTGACGCCCGCGTTGCAGACATTGGCCTATTCGGACCCGGATGGCGATGCGCAAGCGTCCGGGGAGTGGCAGGTGGCCACCGACAGCGCGTTCGCAAATATCGTGCGCGACTCGGGTGGTACGAATACGACGCAGACGTCCTGGACCGTTCCGGCCGCCATACTGCAAATGAACACGCTGTACTACTGGCACGTGCGTTACAAGGACAATCGCGGGACTTGGGGTTTGTGGTCGTCGGCGCGGTCGTTCAATACCGGCACGAGCAAAGCCAAAGAAGCCATAGCCATCGGCGAAGAAGTGCTGCCGCTAAGCATCGAGGCGTCGGCGGGCAACGCGATCGGGCCGATGAGCCGGTTGGCTATACGACTAACGGCGACTCGGACGGTTGATGCCGCAACGGTACGAGTGTATCTGGACGGACCCAACGGCTGGACGGCACAAAGCAGCCAGTGGTGGCCCGTGGATACCCTGGAAGGCATGGATGGCTGGGCGGTTTATGTGCCCGAAACGCCAATGCCGGCTGGAATGATACAAGTGACGGCTCGAGCGTACACGATACTCGGCGAGCCGCTAGAATCCGTGCTACAAACATTTGAAGTCGATGCAACGCTCGAAGCGGGCTCGACGGGCGAAGTGGCGCTACTGGCCCTGGATGACGTGAGCACCCTGCCGGAAACAGCAGGCGCGCCGTTATCCAGCGCGTATCGGATTGAGCCTACAGGCGCGTTCGCGACACCGGTGACGTTGCAGGTTCCGCTGGACAAGGCGTGTGCTCCGGAAGACGTGGAAATCTACTATTTCAGCGAATCCGCTCTGCATCAGGGTTGGTACCCGGCGGCGGACGTGACCGGCTGGATTGTCTCCGAAACCGCACAGATGGTCAACGATAAAGGACAAATCTATATCGAGTTGCAGGTCAACCACAGCGGTATCCTCCAACTCGTCATGACAAAGAAATAGTCGGCCCGACTAACTTCGCTGAAACGGGTCCACGGGTGCCATGCTGGGCAGTCGGCTGTTGGACCATGTCGTCCTCACGCCGGACGGTTCCCACACCGCCGTTCCGAGTGCATGGAGGGCGTGGATGGTGCCGTGCATCCGCCAGTCAGTCGTGCAAGAGTTGAAGAAGCACCAAAACGGCGCGAAAAAGACAGGAGGGGGATGGTAGGGGTTTTCGGGAGCCAGCGAAAAGTGCGGGCAAGCCCGTCATATCCCGTTGCGTGTTAGTGAAATAGAGTGGTGGGCCTGGAAGGAGTTGAACCTTCGACCAAGTGATTATGAGGTAGCTAATACACCACTAATTACAGCACACTACGCCATGAAGCCGCAATGCCCGCTTGACTGAAAGCGGCCTATGGCCTTGTTGCCGGATAACGCCATATAGCCCCACTTTTCGTTGCCAAGTGTCCCAAAAATGTCCCGCGAATATCGTCCGTAATATTACATACATACATTAGTCAAAAGGGACTTCTAAGGGAAATCGCTACAGAACATACAATACGTCCAGGAAGACACTACAGAATATACAAAACCTTTGCCTTGCGTAGCTTTGTTGGTGTCGATGGGCGTGTATAGCCTTGCATGCGGATGGAAGGGGGCGGGGAACGGGGGGAATGCAGCCACCCCACGGCAAATCATGGGCTTCACTCAAACTCGCGGGGTGGTTTTGGTCTTTCCAGCGCGACGCATTATGTGTCCAAATTGGTAGTGAATGTATACAAAGTATCGCATGATTGTAGGGAAATGACGCTATAGTTTTTGTGTTCGGGTCATCTTCCACTGTCAACATTCCCCTGCCTGCTGCAAAGTGATTGATGGTAGACACGAGTAGGGCACCACATGCCATTTGAGAGACGTGACTTGTCCAGACGGCGCGGACTACCGGGTATGGGGACACGGGGGACAGGCTGGCCGTGCCGGAAATCATGGGCTTTGTCTGAAGTCTTGGGGTACTTTTGGGATTCCTAACCCGACGCCGACTTTGTTGACCGGGCGGGTAGACTATGCGGTCCGGCGTCAGTCCAAGGCCGCATCTTCCTGCGTGCTTTCCGCTGGCACGTTCGCGCTTGTCATTGACTCACGGCACTCGTCGTCTACCGCGGCACTCAATCTCGCAAGCGAACTACCACGCCTCGCCGCCGCATCGTTCGGCTGCACGCTCGGCTTCCGCGCCGGTGCCACATGACCGGCCAAATTCAGCGCCTGGAGACTCGCCGATAATGAAACGCGGGGATCTTCGTCGTGCACGAGTTTCCGAAGCACGACAACGGCTTCTTGGCTGATGGCCCGAATCTGCTCGTCAACACTGAGACCGTCAGGAACATGCACCTCGCCGGTGTCGCGACGGTTCATGCCCCGTTCGATCTCTTGTTTCTCGCGTTCAGCTTCGAGCGTCCGCACGTACTGGGTGAATTCGTTTTCGCCCCGCCAGCGTCGCCACGTCGAATCGCTGATTGACAGCATCTTCCGAATCAGTGTGCTTTTTGTGCCGCCTACGGCCAACCGCGCGGCTTCGCGTTGCTGAAGATTCATAATCCATCCCTCTACGTTCGTAAGAAGTCATTTCGTTTGAATGAAGGCCCTTTTCTTCGGCAAGTGACATGGTGCTTCTGCGTGTTCAATTTCCGCCAACGCACACCGTGCACGTCCGATGTGCAGTGCCAGCGCAAGTGCCGCTTTCACGTTGTCGAAGTCTCCCCAGCGTTCGGCTTGCGCAACCTTCCGGCATGCGGCTCGTGCCAGACCCTTCAAGGCAACCGCAAGAAAAGCGTCGCGCGTCCGATCAGCCACCTGCTCGATTGACCTTTGGACGTGTCGCAAGGCGGCGGCAGTGTGTAGCACGGCACATTGAATGTCTTGGCCGGTGAAGTGATTCCTCTCAATCGCGCAAAGTAGCGCGTCTACTTTGTCTGTTGTGTCCATGCGTTTCGCTTGCCTCATGACACGCCCCCTTGGAACAGCGCGGGGTTGGCTTGGTAACGCAGGCTTGGGCGGCCCACAGTTGGACTTGTTGGCCGTGGGCATGGGCGGATGTATCCGCGATCAACGAGGACTTCAAGCGGTGCGTTCATTTCTTTCGAGTGATGGAACCGGCTCTGAAGGGCGTTGTGGGCTGCTTGGTGGGTGAATTCCTTCAAGCCTTTGCGAGTAATCCACGCCAGAATCGCGCGGGAGCCTTCCAGGGCGGGATCGGCGGCCATCGCATCGAAGGCAACCAACGCATGACGGATCAGGACTTCGCCGATACGGATTGCGGCACTCATGTCTTGAACGTCCACCGGGATACTCGCGGGTTCGCGGTCGGCATGGCGCGCGACGTGAAGCACTCCGGCAATTCGGCATATCGCGGCCGCCAGCTTTCCGCCCCAATCACGAATGAATTCGAGTTCGCCGCCGTCAGCCATCCTGCTTTCAAGGCAAAGCGCAAACCCATGCCATGCAGTGCGGGCGGCGTCGGACAGATGCAGGATTTGCCGTTCACCATTCGGCTGTCGCTCGTGCTCAAGGATCGTGCGAACCATGTCAGCGTAGGCGGCGGCCACGTCCAGCGGCATCGGCGGCGTGTTCAAGGAACGCTTCCCAACGTTGCACGGCGGTACAACCCAAAGGAAGCGTCCCAACAGTCCACGCCCGCGAAATTCCCGTGTGTCGCGCGTGGCGGCCAAGGCGTCGGGTTGCAAGCACAAGGAAACCGTCAAGGCTGGGCGTGCGAGGTAGATGCTTGGGCGCGAAACGCGATCAATGACTACTGGAGATCCTTCGTGTCCTTTCAGCCACAGGTCCAAGTTTGCGCCGCCATTCTTGGAGTAACGCCCCGCGATGATTCCCAACACACCGCTTTCATCCGACATGACGGCCGCAGACTCGCCATTCTCTTGCATGAGAGCGGCCAGGTATTCAACCGTCACGTCATCGGCGATGATGCGCGGTAGCGTCGGCACGTCCGGCAAGTCGTGTTCGAGTGCTTCAATTTCTTGCATGAGTCCACGGACTTCTTCGGGCTTGGCCTTCGCGCATTTCGAGCGAATGTGTTCGATCCGGCCCGTTAAGGTTTTGGCTTCGCTAGTGGCGCGCGCTATGACGCTCTCCAAGGCTTCTCTGCGTTCCATTTGCCATCTCATGAGTGGGCGCATTGCAGCCCCTTGTGCGCCCGTTTTACGCGATGCAGGCGGCAAGACAACCCCCACCCATATCCCAAGAGGTTGAAAGTAGTCGGGCTTGATCTGGATCTCATGAGTTCGTTGCGAGACGGCAGCCACGGAAGCCAGCGTCAACATCGAGGCGGCTTCGGGTGGGACTTCCAAAGATGACGCGAGAGCATCGGCGAAGGTTTGCATCGTAGGCGGGAACACGTCACGTGGCCACGGAGGGATCACGCCGGCGTCCAAGGGTGTGGGCGGTTCCCATTCCACGGGGACAACGATGGGCGCGGGCGGTGTCAGCCACTCCGAAGGTGGATCTTCGGCCACGGCTTCCAGGGCGTCCAAAAGTTCAGCTTGCAGATCGTCGCCGGGTTCGTGCGGGACTGGCGAGAACCGATCCCAGCCCGACACGCGGGATTCCAGCCAGTCCACAATGTCGTCGCCTTTGTTGAGCAGTGGCAACCGGCAGATCTTCACTTGGCGGGAACCGTCCAATCTGGCCAGAATGCCCACCACGGCGCGTGCGTAGTCTTCGCCGGATGAATCATTGTCCGGCAGGATATAAATGCGCCTGATACCTTCCACGGGTTTCCAGTCAGTCTTGTGTGGGCTCTTGGAACCGCCCAACGATGACACGGCGGGCAGTCCAAGGGATTGCAGAGCGGCGGCGCATGGCTCGCCCTCTACTGCGAACGCGCGATCATTTCCCTGCAAGCTGTCCAGCCCAAAAAGCGGCCTCGGTTCTGGCGGCGCTCCGGCCTTCCATCCGGACCCGTTGCGGCCAAAGAACGGTACAACGGTTTTCCCGTCCACGTCATCGAAGCGTGCAACATGGCCGATGACGGTCCCGGTGGAATCGCGATAGGCCCACGTCCAGCGTAAGGGCTTGCCTTCGTAGGTAGATGGAATCCCTTGTGGTTGCGGCATCATAGGCGGGTCCCCCAGGCGTCAACCAGCATTTGCAGGGCGTCACGAAACGCGACGGCATGACGCCGTTGCACGAAGGCGATAACGTCGGCTCCTTTCGCCCCGCACGCAAAACACATGAAACCCCCGGTGTCTAGATTGACACGGAAGTTTCCGGCGTGGGCGTCGGCGTGGAAGCAACACAGCCCGCCCGCAGTCCAACCGTGATCGCGTTTGGGTGCGGGTATGCCCGGCAGTTCCGTGCGGTAGAAGTCCAGCGGGGAAATGGCAGCCTTGATCGCGGCGGCGTCAACCATGTTGACGCTCATTTCGTGGCCCGCTCGTTTTGCGCGTCAACCCACGCAAAGAACGCGGCTTCATCAATCAGGATACGCCGTCCGGCACGCTTGATCACATCGGCGAATCCGTTCGTTGCCGAGTGAAAAACAAGGTGCCTCAGTCCACCTTGCGGCGGCCATGTGTGATGTTTGTTCCATTGCGTGAGGGGGATCAAACGGGGATTCGTGCTTGTCTCCATAGTGCGTGTCCTCTTGTGTTCCTGGCGGCGGCCCTATGCCGCTGCCGTTCGTGAGGAATTGTACTGTGGAGCTACAGAGTGGAAACTGAAAGAAACTGGAAACTCGCGAGTTTCTTCGGAAATACTCAAGGTTGTTTCATCGGCAGGCAACTGGCAGGAAACTCTTACTGCTTCACTTTCCGCCGTAATGCCTCGTTGTCTTTCAGCAATTCCACGTTTTCTTGAACCAAGGTAGCCACCTGCGAAGAATTGTCAAGCCCCCTATCCCGTCGCGCGAAAAGCCACTTTTCAAGACTGCGCTCAGAGATTCTTCTATTAGGCCCGTCGCCAGCATAGTCAATGTGCCTTTGCGGAAAACAGGCTTTTGAAATCTCCCCGCGCGCCGTTCCCAATTTCAGGTTCTTGGCATTGATTCTGTATTCCTGCGCGATGAGTCTGTTTGCTGCATCCGTAACGGTTAGCGTGTAACCATCTTCATCGGGCGCAGGCTTCTTGGCTTCGACGGTGTCGGCTTGCTCCTGCGGCGTCTCATGTTTCGCAGTATCGGGCGCGGCGTTTGGGTAAAGGTCTGTACTCGGCTCCTTGCGCTCGTCCTTAGTGATGCCCAAGAGTGGCCATAATTCAGGAAACGTGATGCAATCACGACACCCATCTATGTTGTGTATGAGACGATCAAAGTTTTGTCTTGTCCACTGCACGAAGTCTCTCGGCAGTACAGATGGGACAGGTGCACCGGGCAGTAGGACCAGCGTTCCGGCTGTCACGGCCCGAATCGCTTCATCGCGTACTCGCGCTTTGCAGGCAATCAGGCTACGGTAGGCCATAGTCTCCGTCATTGGCCCTATGAGTAGTTTGAAATCCCTAATCGCATCTACACCATGCCAAGCGAAAAGTGCGGGGTCATAGCCACAGAACAGGCAGCATGCCTCTTCAAGGGTCCAGGTATCCCGTTTCATCCAGTCTTGGTATTTGCAGCCGCCCAGAATGTGCACGTAGTGATCTGTTCTGTATCGCCAACCGTCCATCATCCTATTACCTTGCAGCCTTACCACGTAAGGTTCCCCGCCCGCAATCAAGCGCGATTCGACTTCACGGGAAGGGAGAAACTCGCAGGGCCAAGTAGGCGGCTCTGATTCCGTCCAGGGATGCTCTTTCCAATACGCAGACTCCTGCGCAAGGAGTTTGATTTCGTACGGCGAACATACCAGACTGCGAAAGGCGTCGTTCATAAGAAGAACGCCGTCAAACCATCGCTGATAGCGGAGTGACCATCTTGTGAAATCTGCTGGGTGCGAGGCGTGCTCGCCTCTCCATTCGACAGCTATGAGAGTCCCCGCAACAATCGAGCGTTCTGCCGTCTGCAAAGCCTCGTGGAGGTCCTTATCTTGCGTCAGTTCAGGATCACGGCCAAGGAGATCTTCAGGAGCATAACCGGTGCACAGGCAGACGGCCTCCTTAATGGTCCATAGATCACGTTCTGCCCAAAACGCGGCATCGTCATCGTCAAGGTAAACCCCTCGTTCGTCCTTTTGCTTGGCTGTGCAATCGGGCACGGGCATCACTCCATCGCATCGAAGGTGTGCCGGGGCAGGCGGGCGATGCAACCCGCTCTTCGGGGATCAGCCTAGCCCCGGCGGAATGGCATAAGTCTATCGCGGCGCGGCCAACTTGTCCAGACCGCGAAATCTGTACCCGCGCGTCGTCCTTGATTCGCGCTTGTAGTGCCCTTCATCTATATCGTCACTTGACAAAACTTAACACTTGTGATATGATTGCTTACATGGGAAAATCGCTGAACATCCAAGCCGTCAGGGAAGCCATGCAGACTAAGGGATATAGCCAATCCCTATTGTCTGGCAAGACTGACGTGAGCCGCGCCGCTGTAAGCAAGTGGTTTAGCGGAGATGACTTTCCGCGTCCGGATAAGCTTCTCAAGTTGGGCATGCTGCTCGGATTGAGCTTCAAGCAATTGGTCATCGAACAACCAGATCCCATGGAACCGGTAATTGCCTTTCGCAAGAAGGGCAGGCACAAGACGACAGCGGAGCACGTAGAGCGTGCGAAACACATGGGTACGCTGCTCAGTAGGCTTGTTCCGTTCCTCCCCTTTGACAATTTCGCGAATGTGCCCACGTTGCGCCAACCTGTGAACGAATACGGGTACTTACAGCGGGTTGCCAGACGGATTCGAGAGCATATCAACGTGAAGCAGGATGCTCCCATACACTTTCGTGATTTAATAGGGCGTTTTGCCTCATTGCATACCGTAATCATTCCGGTGCTGTGGGGGCACAAAGATCATCATGAGAACGCGCTACATATCTACCTTCCCGAATCGATGACCACGTGGGTGTATCTGAACCTGGACAGCAACATCCACGACTTCAAATTCTGGATGGCGCATGAATTGGCTCATGTACACGCCCCCGGCCTTCACAACGATGAAGCGGAAGATTTCGCGGATGCTCTTGCGCAAACGTTGCTCTTCCCCGAAGAGTGCGCCGAATCCGCGTATGACGCGGTGTGCCAAGTGAAGAGCAAGGGCGCGCGCATCAACCGGATAAAGGATATTGCGGGGAAATTCGGGATTTCGCCCACAACCGTCAATTTTGCTCTGCAAGAGTATGCCCACGCACGCGGCCTAGACCCCGTAGACGCGGGCGTTGATATCCATGCGGCATCCACAAACTTCAACAAGGAATTTCCGAGCGTAAGCGAGACTTTGTTTCAAAAAGTGCCGCCAAGTCCGAAGGAGTATGTCGCCATAGCGCGTGAGGCATTTCAAACGCCCTTCTTCGATGCACTGCAACAATACACGCGTCAGGCGAGTGTCTCTACGGGATTTCTGGAAACAGTGCTGCAACTCCCGCTGTTGGATGTCAAAGAGATCCTTGCGGAGTTGCGATGAATGGCGCAAACGCGGATTTTCCTGGATAGCAACAGCTACTTCCGCTTGGCGAAGAGCGCTCACCCGCTGTTGGGTCAAGAGTTCGGCGGCGATACCCGCGAGACGTTCTTGCCCCATACTGAAGAGCACCATGGTGAACAAATCATAGTTGGTGCTAAGACAGGTTGTTGAGGTTCTGAAGAATCCGCCGGGCTTTTCTTAGTTCTGCATTGCTCTGTGTGGCTGCATTGGACCACGCTGTTTCATAGTCTGCCTTGTTTCGAGCCTTACGAAGCGTATCCAGATCGTCCGCGATTATTTCATGATTTCGGGTCTTCCCGTGAGCGTAGGCGCGAAACACAAACATGTGCGCGTCTGGACCCGAAGGACAAGCGCTAAGAAGCCCAAAATCCAAGGCTGCTTCCATGGCTTTGTGGAACGCGGCATAGTACGCGCGACTGATTGCCACGCGGTGACAGGCTTCTTTCTCGTTCCCTTGCGTTTGTAACGCAATTAACTTGTCAGCGATTGTCAGATAATCGGTCCAGTCGAAGCTCACTGATATTCAACACAGATTGTGAAGCAGTCATCGGCAAGTCTCTTCGCATCGAGCCACCACTCGTCGCGGAACTTGTCGTATGCCGCTTCGGCCTCTTCCACCGTTTGCTCAGTACGGATGTAACAGACAAGGTATTCAGTCGCAGGGGTGTCGGGGTCATCCTCTACCGCCAGAAACATTGTTGCGTCTGGAAAGTGGCTTCGTATGCGACGTAACGATTCATCAACAAGAGGAAGGAAATGCGGCTTAGTGCGCAGGAACTGCCCCAGCCGTGCCTCGTCAGCGCCTCTCACGCGCGCGAGGAGGCGTTTCACTTGAAGGTCGAGCGGTATCTCCATTGAAATGCCGGTTGGGCTCTCGGACTTGGCCAGCGCCTTTTTTGCTTCGCGCAGCTTGTTGTCCAACCTCGCATTATAGCTGACAATATCCGGTGCCATGTGGGCATCGTGGGATAAAGCGTATGACACGTCCCCCGAATGGTGCTGCAAGTGTTCGGGAAGTCCGGCAATGTGCATGCTGGCGAAGTGGCTTCCGATGTCAGAGGAAAGGTTCGGAAACGGAAGAAGTCCCGTAGTATCCATGCGTTCCACCAGCAGATCAGACCCACTCATTGAGGCCCCTCCCCTTGCCCCAGAATATCCGTTACAAGGGTTGAATTCATTGCCCAATCATCATCAAAACGATCAACGAATTTCACAATATCATCCTTGGAGCCGGTAACACAATCCCGGTGAAAATTCGCTCGAATCACTACGCCTGCCTCCGGTTGTCCCGATTTTCGTTTGCGAGTACCGGAGTCTAGGTTCAGGTTCACCTTCCCGTTTTCAGGCAATGCATACACAAACAGCAACCCTGCCGTCATCAAGACGCGCTGGCCGCTACACCACGGTCCTTCTTTCACAAAGGTTGACCTGAGATATTCTTCTGGCATTTCCATGGGCAGGAACATCCGGAAATTGGTCCCAATGGCCGTATACCTCACGTGCGGCAACACCGATAGATAGGTCCGAGCGATGTCTGCGATCTTGCTCTGAGACGGACTGTCGCCCCGCGCTGAATCGATGACCTGCATGCGGAGTGGCTCCACGACTATGGCCACGTCGCTTGAGTAAGTGACTTGCGAAAAAGCTGGGGTGGTGATAATCGGATCCTTGGGCTTCCAACCCCACGACTCCGGCACAATAACGTTCTTTGAGAGGAAATCCGGGTTCAAAATGGTTGGATTATGGGCCTCTGCGGCCACAACTATATGC
>CAIYET010001046.1 GCA_903925285.1 Candidatus Hydrogenedentota bacterium
CGCCGCTAGGGCTGGCTCAAGGTGAAATCCCGCAGCCGTGGTTATCGACACGATATCCAGTCCAGGATGAGCGAGAAAATCCTTCAGGGAGGAATACGCGGCGCAACCGTGCTTTGCGGCGAACATCGCGGATTTCGCGGGATCCTGAGAGCAGCAGGCGACAAGCCGGTTTTCCCCGATTGCGCGGATCGCCTGCGCGTGGAGATCCGACACGGCGCCAAGGCCGACGATTCCAACGCCGATCGGCTTCATCCCTTTTCCCGGTAATGCGCGGCAACCTTGGCGGTGGCTTTCACCATGTCGTCGATGTCCCCCTCAGTGAAGAACTCCGTGATGTTGAAATTGAACGTGCTGTCAAACGCCTCCTCGGCCTGCGGGCAAAGACCCTTCGGATAGCTCGCGTTTGTTCCCAATTCTTTGGATACGAATGGCAGACGACTGCCGGGGAACGCGCTTTGGTTCTGGAAGACGTCGTAGAGATAGACTGGCATCCCTCCGGTGATCTTGTTTGGATCGGAGGGTATCCCTTCGGCGTCGAGAGCGACCGTGAAATCCTTCACGGAACAGTTGATTATCTTTGGGTCGATGCGCACCACATAAAGGAAGAAAGTGTGTGATGAATGATCAGGTATCTCCTGTGGCAAGATCCCCGGAATCCCCCGCAACCCTTGCCAGAGACGCTTTCCCAAGGCGCTTCGCGCCGTCACGATCGATTCGACCTTCTCGAGTTGGGCGATCGCCACTGCGCCCTGCAATTCGGTCATCTGGTAGTTGGGCGCCAAAAAATAGGGGTTCCGTTTACGCCCGTCGCGGAAGTAGCATTTGTCGACGAACAGCTTGATGACCTTTTCGAAGTTTTCGTCGTTCGTCATCACCAGGCCGCCGGAACCCGTGTTGATGTGCTTGAAATGGTTCAGGCTGAAGCAGGAAATATCGCCGATGGTCCCGCACAACCTGCCCTTGTACCTGGTGAGGTGAGCCTGCGCACAGTCTTCGATGACCGGAATGTTATGCTTACGGGCAATCGCCATGATCCGGTCCATGTCCGCGGCGAGTCCAGCGTGATGGACAACGAGAATGGCCCCAGTTCGCTCATTTATGAGTTTTTCGACGCTGTTGGGATCCATGTTGTAGGTACGCGGATCTATGTCGGCGAAGCGCGGAACGAGAAGCTGGTAGAGAACGCCGGTCAGGCTGCCCATGTCGGTGATAGACGAAGTGATGACCTCACTGCCTGGGGCAAGCCCCAAGGCCCCGAGGGCGATGTGGACTGCGGCGGTCCCCGAGGAGCATCCGTTGCAGAATTTCATTCCATACATCGTCTTCATGGTACTTTCCATCGTCTTGACCTTGGTTCCGAAGACATAGAAAAGGACGTCGCTCTGAATCGCCTCGGTTAGTTCGGCCAACTCGCGTTCGCCTAGTCGCCGCCCTTTGCCGAATGGAGTGGTCTTTGTTTTCGTCCCGCCAAACAAGGCAAGTGTTTCGCTCATGTCTTCCTCCGCTTTCTGATTCAAAGTCCAATAAGGCTATTTTTATGCGCTAATGCCGCTGTTGTCAAGAAATATTATCAGCATTGCATTAAACGGTGGTTATTATCCCAGTACATACGATCATAACGGTCGTATGTACTGGAATTCTTCCAGCGGGATTTGTAGCTCCGGCTGATATCGCTTCTGTGTCAGATCGTATCCTATTATTCTATATCTGGCAAAATAATATTCACTGTTCAGCAATGCCATGAAAATGTGCGTCCTCCATACGGGTTCTCTCGCTGAAAAGAATGGTCCCACTAATTGGACATTTGAATCCCCGCTATCGGGGGCGGTAATCTTGAAAGAAGGAGGACGCCTTATGCTTGCTGTGAATATTTCCCCTGAAATCGAGCGCCGGATTGGCATCGTCGCCAACGCAACGGGGCGTACCCCCGCCGACATCATCGAAGAGGCCCTGGCCGAAGGGCTTTCCGACAGGGAAGCCATTTCAATTGCAGAAGCCCGGTTAGATGACATCTATTCGGGGAAGGCACAGACGCTTTCCCATGAAGAGCTCTTCGTCAATGGCATGGATTCTTGAATACTCCCCTGACATTCCCCGCGACCTGAAAGGGACGCGCTTCGGTGAACTGTGGAAGTACCGCGTCGGCTACTGGCGAATCATCGCCAAGATCGAAGACGCCCGCCTCGTGATTCTCATCGTTGGCATCGGCCACTGCCGCGAGGTGTACCGATAACCACTCGCACACTTCGTTCTCTATGGAATCACCCACATCCACGAACAGCAAACTTGTCGTCGCTGATGCAACTTGTTTGATGTAAGCTGAAATTCCCGGAAAGGGGGTGCGGACATTTTCTTGGATAGGCCCGCTCAAGTCTGAAATGCGAAAAATGGCTTGAAGAAGGCCTCTCGCGGAGTTCGATATCCCCTTGATTTCCAAGGCCTAGTATTTATCCATTCGATGATTCCGGCAAGATGCCTGTGGGTAAGGTTGTCGAGCGGGAGCTTCTTGGGCAGATACTGACGCAGGAGCCCGTTAGTATGTTCATTCAGCCCGAGTGATACGGGTGGGCGAAGAACACTTTCGCTCCCATCGCTGACGCTAAGGCTTCATTGCGGGCGAACTCCTTGCCATTGTCGACCGTAGCGGTCCTTTTGCGGATGGCGAGTATCGCAGCAAAGGCATGGTGGACGCCTGGGACGAGCTTCGCCGCTGACTTACGCTTGAGCGGGAACGCGACAAGGAACTGCGCTTTCCTGTCCACGAAGGTCCCCACGTATCCCTTCTTGCCTCCACCTTCGATTGTGTCGCCTTCCCAGTCGCCCAGGCGCGACTTCATTTCCTCGATGGCAGGCCCTTCATCGATGAGCGGCGCGGTTTGGGATGATTCCCCTGCGATCCTTGCCAGGCAGGCGTTGGCGTCGTTTCTTGTGCCCTTGGCGCACGTGTGTGCCATGGGCGGAACCCCTGCGCGCTTCGGCGTAGATGTACCTGTATATCGTCTCGTACGAGATGTACCGGCCAGGCTGCTTGGGGTTGTCGATTTTCATCCACCCAGCAATCTGCTCGGGCGAGTGATCCTGACGTAACCGTTGCTCGATGTCCATCATGAGTGCCGCGTTGTCGCGCTTCCGGCTGCTCTGCGATGCACGGAGACTCTTCTCCGCTGCGAAACTCGCATGGTGGGACAGAAAGAAAGCCGAGTTGGTGTTCCTAGAGAGCTCACGGTAGACGCTTGAGACCTGTTTTCGAGAATCCGCGCAATCATCCAGCTATCGGCACCAGCACCCAAGAGGACTTGATGCGCATCTCGGTCGTCGCTGCAAAATTGCTGGTAAGGCATTGTTGGATCTCCTGGCATGATGTAGTGTGGTAGCCACATCCAACCAGACCCGGTGGTGCCGTTTCTCTAGCTTTCTATTCGCACTTCAGATTTAAGCCCGCAATAACTAGACTACCATCCCAAGACTCAACCGGTACTGAACAGGGCTCATGCCATCCAGCGACATCTTGATTCGTTTATTGTTGTACCAATGAAGATACTTATCCAGCGTTTCCATGAACGAATCCATGGTGACACCGATCCATGTCCGGTTATAGAACATTTCATTTTTGATCCGGCCAAAAAAACCTTCGCACGCGGCGTTGTCCGGTGAACAGCCTTTTTTCGACATAGATCGCACTAAGGCAGCCTTCTCGATCCGTTCAAGCCAACCCGGCCAACGGTAATGGCAGCCACGGTCGGAGTGAATGATCGGACATACGCCATTATTTAGTGTCCCCGTCGCGATGTCGAGCATCGTGTTGACCATTTCGGCGTCCGGACGAGTGGAAACCGTCCAACTCACGAGCATCCCGTCAAAGCAGTCGATGACCGGTGAAAGATAGGCCTTTCCTGCCGGAATGTGGAACTCGGTGATGTCAGTGAGCCATTTCTCGTTCGGTGCATCGGCACGGAAATTACGCTCAAGAAGATTTTCAGGTGCCGGCGTGATCTCGCCTTGGTAGGAACTGTATTTTCGCTTTCGTTTTGGCTGGGCAACAAGGCTAGCCTCCTCCATAAGCATCCGAACGACCTTTTCCGAAACCTTGATTCCTTCCTTGGCCAACAAGCCGTGTATCCTTCGATAGCCGTAGCAGCAGTTGTTCAAATCGAACAGCTCGATGATATGGTGCTTGAGTGCCTTGTACTTGCATTCCAGGCTCTGCGCCCAAAGTTGGTAATAGTAACTGCTTCTCGAAAGGCCAAGCCTATCCAGAAGGGATTTCAGCGGGTGCTCATTCTTCAGGGCGCCGATCAGGGCTGTCTTTTCTCGGTTTGACAGATCCTTCAGATCGACGCCCGGGTCTTTTTTTATTAGTTCTGCCGCGGCCTCCAGGATATCCTTTTCGATTTTCAGCCGCCGTACCTGCTCCTTGAGCATCTCAATCTCTGAAAGGAGTTGGTCCTTGTCATCCGGCAGATCCTGGTCCTTCTTCACTGCCCTGGCCATGGTGTTCTCCTTGCCGAGCAGATCATTTTTCCACTTGTACAGCGATGCCCTTGTTGCCTCGCATGCGTCGGCAACATCTTCAGCACTGCCACGCCTGGAACAGAGGTCGATAACCGCCTTCTGCTTCTGCTCTTGGGAGAATTGTACAGCAACTCTTGAGTGCTTGCGTCGTGCCGGCGCAAATTCCTCGCACCACTTGGATAGGAGCTCTTGGCAAGGGTATCCCAAAGCCCGCATGGTCCTAGCAAGACACCGGCCGTGTTCCAGATAATGCAGGACCGCCGCTTTTTTTTGCTCTGTGGTATATCTACTCAATCGTAGACGGTGGTCATGGATGACACCAGTCTCCTTTTCTTCAAGGAATTCCTTGTACCACCTTGCAAGCATCTTGGGACTTGGGTAACCGAGTTCGTTGGTTACCGTTGTGGAACTCTTTTCATACTTAAGCCAAAGTTCAATCGCCCTATTTCGATCTTCCCTTGAGTACACGAACAACCTCCTGACGACGATTCATGTCCAGGATTTTGTCCGCACCCCC
>CAIYET010001047.1 GCA_903925285.1 Candidatus Hydrogenedentota bacterium
GCCACTCGTTCGGCAGAGTGACATTCTTTACGAGAAACACCGGCACCTGTTGGATAAGTTGGGCAGCTTTGTCGCCAGTAGAGGACGACTGCCTGATGAAGGAGAACTTGCAGAGGTAACTGCCATCCGTGACGCACTGGGAAGCATCCAGCGGGCGTTCGGCATCCTTTGTCGTGCAACAGGGAAAAAAGAATGGGATTCCATTGCTAGCGAATGTTCTCAGGGACTCCTGCTCTTTCTCGCTCTCGAACGCTTTCGAGGCCGCCCTCCGTTTTCGGGTCTTCCCCGTCCGCTGCAACTGGACATCCGCGCGTTTTTTGGAAATTACAGGAAAGCATGCGAGGATGCGGACAAGCTCTTGTTCGCAGCAGGAGACCCCGAGACACGAGACAGAGCATGCAGGGAGGCTTCTGTCGGCAAACTGCTGCACGATGCTCTTTACGTTCATAAGTCTGCGCTGACACTTCTACCAGTTGTTCTCCGAGTATTTGAAGGTTGCGCTAGGATTTACGTTGGCGAGATTGAAGGGGCAAATCTAGTTAAGATTTACCGCAAGGAACAGAAGCTTTCATATTTATCTTATCCCGCTTTTGACAAAGATCCTCACCCGGCACTCGCAGGATCCCTTTCAGTGGATCTAAAGCACCTCAAGCTAACCTATCGGCGGTATTCGAATTCTGACAACCCTCCGATCCTTCACAGAAAAGAGGTGTTCGTGGCAGAGGATTATCCTGGACGTGAGAAATTCGCTGCTCTGACAAAACAAGAAGAGAAGCATGGCCTATACGAAGATACGAAAAGCATCGGTTATCTCCGTGGTTGGCAGGAAACTTTGGAGGCGAAGGGAGTTAGAATTGCCGGCCATCGAGTCACAAGACGGCGAATTTAGAAAATCTACTGATCCGTTGAAATTACCTAGTTCCAACTATCTTTTCGTAAGCATCACACACGGCTGTAGCTACCTTACCAACTTCCTCTGCACAGTTGTATTTACCATAAGATATGCGAATCGCCGACTTTGCTTGTTGTTCGGTAAGCCCCAAAGCAAGAAGCACGTGCGACGGCTCGTCTTTATCCGAAGTACAAGCCGAACTCGTGGACACGCAAACACCTTTAAGGTCAAGCAGATGCATAAGGGATTCACCCGAAACCCCGTCAAAACAAAGATTGACAGTGCCGGGCAGACGGTACTCGCTGTCCCCATTAATCTTCACGGAGGGTATTGTTTCTTTTATGCCATTCACGGTATCTTCGACCATTGCCTTTAGTCGCTTTGCCGTATAAGCTATTTCGCCGACACTTTCTTCAATGGCATAACCTGCCGCTACAATTCCGGCAACATTCTCCGTTCCGGCACGAAGCCCTCTCTCTTGCTTGCCACCGAACACCAACGGCGACAAGTCTAAACCTGACCGTTTGAATAAAATCCCTGTGCCTTTTGCTCCATTGAACTTATGGGCTGAAGCGGTTAAAAAGTCGACTTGTAGGTCACGCACGTTAACTGGGATATGTCCAACAGCTTGCACGGCGTCTGTATGAAACAGAATGCTTTCACCTTTCAGTAATCGACCTATCTCCTCTATCGGCTGAATCGTGCCTATTTCGTTGTTGGCAAGCATAATCGACACCAGTTTGGTGTGGGGTTTAATTGCCGCCTTTACATTATCGACCGAAACACGCCCGGTCTTATCAACGGGCAGATAGGTAACCTCAATGCCAGTCTGTTCAAGTGAGTGGCAAGCGTTCAGCACAGAATGATGTTCGATAGCAGTAGTTACAATGTGCATCGGCTCGTTGCGGTAGGTATCCGCAAGGCATCGGAGCACCCAACTGTTCCCTTCCGAACCGCCGGAGGTGAAGGTGATCTCAGGCGGCTCTGCACCGATAGCCGCTGCAACTTGTTTTCGTGCCTGCTCTATATAGCGTTTGGCTTTTGCCCCAAGCGAATACTGGCTAGAGGCATTGCCGTATTGTTCGCAGAGAAACGGAAGCATCTTCTCAAGGACGCTATCGGATATTCTTGTAGTCGCGGCGTTGTCTGCGTAAATCACGGTCTCACCTTCTCAGAATAGTTTGCATCCTTGTTCCTTGAACTCCTCGATCTTGGCGAGCAGGAACTCAGTATCGACCTCCAAATACTCGGCAAGGCAATCAAGGCAATAGAACCGCTTTGAATCCTTGTCGAGCAGTTTTTTGGTCAGCCCGATTTCATTTTTGCTCAGGGCTTCTTTTTCGCAGATGTAGCAGCGTTTCTTCTCCACACAATTAACCCGCTTTTTCAGGGTCAGGTCTGACGCTGAACACAGGGATGTCCTTCCCGCGATACTCCACGTCGAGCATTCCCAACTGGTACCTAATCGTATCCCTCATCTTTCGCGCTCTGTCGAGGCAGTAACGCTTGAACTCGCGGGCAGTGATGTCGTTTGCGCTGCGAACCTGCGGGAACAGGAGTTTCAGATAAGCCGTGGCGATGCGCTTGACCGCTTCGGTATCACGAGTGTCCGCCGCTTCGGGGACTTCGATAAGTTCATCCACAATTGCGCGGTAACTCATATCATCGCGCAATTCGTGCATAATCGAGCAGAAGTATTCCGAGTTCAACGCCCAGCCCGCAATCTTGAGGTCGTCGTTCATTCGGGGAATGTTCCACCCCTTGATGAAGCCGTGGAAACGCTCTATCAAAGCCGACTCGTGGAATACGGCGGGCAATTCCTCAAACATATTGCCAAAGCCGTCCTCATCCATCGTTTCCTTTTTGATGTTGCCGCATAGGATGACACCAGCTTCGGCGGTTCCTTCATAGTTACCAACGGTGAAGATTCCCGTTTCAAGGTAGCCTTTCAATGCGGCGCGCATTTCGTCCACATCTGTGAAAGAAATGGTTTGCACTTCGTCAAGAGTGATGAAGTCATTGCCAGATACTAAACCCTCAACACGCTTGTTCTGGTCATAGAACATCTTCGCACGGCTCATAACGCCGCCGCTCGAAAGCCATCCAAAGCGGCTGACACGCCCGAACAGATATGACTTGCCGGTTCCTTTCGGGGCAAGTTCAATGAGGTTCAGCCTCTTTTCAACAAATGGCAGCAAGCGTGTAAGCATCGTGAGCTTCTTTTCTTCATCACCGAGGTAGCCACTTGCGTTGTAGTCCACTGCGCCGAGCAGAACATCGAGCCACTCCGCCGTGGTGAACTCACGCCGCGCCTCTTTGTAGTAGTCAATATCAATCGTGTAAGGGCAGAAGCTCTTAAAAGCTGCTAGTTTGAGCTTACCTCGGTTCGAGCCCTTTATTTTGTCGTTGTCGTCCGGCGGACGATAGCCGATTTCAACCATTCCCCAAGTCTCGCGCCCACGTACCAAGTCGTCTTTGCAGGACTGCCATACAAAATCCTCGATGATGGTGTCCTTGCTCGTCAGCCCGAAGTCAGGCAACGCAAACGACACCTCGCCGGTCTTGATGTCGATGTCGACCGACACCTTGGCAAGGAACTTCACGCGCTCGTGTTCGATTACCACCTGATTCTTTATTGCTGTCCAGTCGTCCTTGCGCGGCAGATAAGTTCGAACAAAGCGAACCAACTCGTCGGAGTCGAAGTGACCGTTCTCGTCCTCGAACCTCTTCAAGAGCCAGTCACGCATAAAGGAAGGCAGGCTCAGAGCGGAGAAGAAGTTGCTCTTCTTGAGGTCTTTATACACGACCATCTCGTCAAAAGAATTCCTAAGTTTCGTAATCATCAGTCCCACCTTCTAACACAAGTCATCAAAAGCGTCGTTGACTTTGCCGCTCTTGCCTTGCGCCTTAATCGTAATCTTGCCAATCAGGTTATCACCGGCGTACACATCCGCCGAGTATTCACCTGCTTTTCTTGTGTCGGGTAACTTCACGGAGTGGTGGTTCACGTCTATCTGCGAAGCTCCGTAGGACTTCCCATTTAGGACAACGGAAACTTCTTGCACCGGCGAGCTAAAGAATAATGTAATCTCCGTGCCCGTTCGGAAGTCCACGGTCACGGCCTCATCGAGCAACTTGACCTCTACCTTCTCGTCTTTCAGGTGAAGTTCAATGACCGGAACGATGACCTCCTCCAACGATGCCCCACCGTGGACCTCGACATTTGCCGCACGGCTGCCCTTGAAGCGTCCATAGTCGGCAAGTACGAGATATCCATTTTCTTCTGCGGCGAACGGAAGGTCATAAGGCTGAAACGCCTTGCAACAACGCCCCGAATGCTTGCCGGTCGTATCAGTATCGTATTTCTCCTCTTTGCGCCGCAAGACAGCAAGCCGCGATGCGCCGTGATCGCTTGCAATCACGAAGCGCCTACAGCGCCTCAGCGCAAGTTCCGTGGCCGCCTTGTCTATCATCGCTTTGATGATGTCCAGTTCTTTCGCAAGATGGATGGGCATCTCATCATCTGTGAAGTCGTAACCGCCCGCGTCTTTGTGCTTGGTATCATCAAGTTCACCGTTCTTCTCTTTGCGACCTTGCCACGTATCATAGAAGTCTCGGTTGATGGCGGTTAGGGTGGGAAGTTCCGCGCGGGCGATGGATATTCGAGCCGACAGGCCCTTCTTCAGTACTAAGGCTTCGATTAGGGCTAGATATTCGACACCGAGGGCATCAAGCCAATACAGAAAGGTGTCGCTCTTGTCCTCGCTATCCATGATTTCATTCCGCGTCGGTAGTCTGTTGAACTGCCGCGAAAGAGCAAGCTCATCAACCTGTTTTAGGAATTCAGGTTCGAGATGGTTGGACAGCTTTTGCCATTTATACGCCTCGAAATAGTCGGTCAGAACGTCTGCCAGTTCCGAGCATTTGAAAACGTACTTCTTCAGGTAGTCCGCCAGCAAGGGGTAGATGTCATGAAGCTGCGGAATCATGCCGTTCTTCGAGAGCCAAGCAATAATCTTTTTACGCTCCACGCTTGTGGTGTCCGTCAGCCTGTAAACGGTTTCCGACGCCACGTGCCGACTGTTCACCACAAAGCCAGCAATATCCGGCTCAGGGAACTTCTCGACCAAAACCTTACGCTCCCGGTAGAACGAGGGAAACCGCCTATCCCTGAGCGGGATATCGATTATTGCATTCAGGACATTTTCAACGAAGTCTTCAAAGCGGCTAGTCTTGTCCAGTACGAACCGAAGGTATTTGTTCTGCAAAGTCTCGGCCTTGCTTTTCAGGCAGATGAAATAGAGCCAGTTGCAGTAGTCACTCCCAGTTATGCGGTGATAGAAATCCGACTCCAGATTGTTGCCGAAGCCATGCCTTTCGAAGACCTCGTCGAGCGAGCCGTCACTTTGATTGAGTTCTGTCAGCAACTCTGCCCAGTGAGCGTCGCTTCCGCAGGAACGCGCCAAGACAAGGCACCTTGTTAGGAACTTAATGCCCTCGTAGGCGTCGCTGATTTGGTGTACAGTGAGTATCGCCTTATCAAGGTTGACCGCCGTGTTCACGACAACGCCACCACATCGCCCGTCTTCAAGTTCCGCAAGCATAGCTCTGAAACCGGATAACGCCGACAATCCAACAGATGGGGCGGCAAGGGTAAACGATAAGTCGCACGCCGCATTGTCGACGACTGTAAACCGACGGTTGTCAAAGCGAGGGTCGGTCTGTAACCCCGTAATCACCGAGGCA
>CAIYET010001048.1 GCA_903925285.1 Candidatus Hydrogenedentota bacterium
ACAGGGCACGTGGACCAGGAAGAAATCGTCAACCCCGTGGGACTCTGCGGCGACCTGCTCAAGTGTTTTATGTACCAGGACATTCCGGGCATCGACGCGATCTTCACTTATGGACGCGCGTCAAAAGCGTACAAGGTGGTGAGTTCGGCGGCCTACAACTACGACAAACCGCTCGTGATGACCGAATGTTATGGTGCGATGAAAGCCATGCCTGTCGCGATGCTCTCTAAAGAAGCGATGGACCAATTCGCCAAAGGCATTAACGTGATGATCCCGCACGCCGTCTGGTACGATGCCAAACACATCGTGTTCGAGCCGGAACTGTCGCAACGCACACAACCGTACGCATCCGAACTGCCCCAATACAATAAGTACATCGGGCGACTGCAGCGGGTTCTTCAGTTTGGCCGTCACGTGGCCGACATCGGTGTGTTGTACCCCATCGCCACGCTCCAAGCCGGATACCGATTTGGAGTAGGCAAGCCGTACGAGGGAGGCATTATTCCCGAAGAAGCCGATTACATGGACGTTGGCGAACTACTTGCGCTGGGTGTGCGACGCGATTTCACATTCGTCCACCCGGAGGTCTTGGATTCCCGGTGCAGCGTCGAAGGCCCTCGAATCAGGCTGAACAACGCGAAAAACCACGAAGAATTCCGCGTCTTTATAATGCCTGGCGCCAAAGTCATTCACGCGAGCAACTTGGTGGTTGTCAAGCGATTTTACGACCTTGGTGGAAAAATAATTGCTACAACCGAATTGCCGACCAAGTCGGCCGAGTTCGGCAAAGATGCCGAAGTACAAGAGATGGTTCAGCAAATCTTCGGCGCAAATCCCAGCGACGACGGACGCGACAATGCCGCAGGCGGAAAGGCTTGGTTTATCGCAACGCCATCGGCAGAACGGTTGCAGGCGGTCCTGGATAAGGCAATACCCGTTCCCGATGTGAAGTTCGACCCCAATCCGCCCGTCTCGAATGGCAACTTGTCCTATATCCACAAATTGATAGATGAGCGGCATTTCATTTTCGTTGCCAATTCCTCCGAGACCCCTGTCGACACCTCGGTACGCCTCCGGGGAAAACTGGACATCGAGGCATGGGATCCACATACCGGCGACATCCGCAAATGCGAATCTTCCTATCAGACTACCTCTGGTGAGGACATGACAATCGTGCGGCTGAGCTTGCCGCCCGTCCACTCGCTGTTCTTCGTATCGAAAGAGCAATAAGTTCATCCGTATACGGCACGTTGCTCCTAATTCAACCTGGCACGACAACACTATGTTTCGAGAACGTAACATGCTTTACCGAAGAGGACTACACTTAGAAAAAGTATAGCGTTGTAGTGCTAGAAACGGCGAGTGGAGTCCAAGGACTCCATTTACTTGCGCTGGGCCGCATGTTTGCGGCATGCTGGATGGGTAATTATTATGAAAGGAAGGAGCCATGGAACCCCTCACTGGCGCACAACGGCGTTATCTTCGGTCGCTGGCGCATCATCTCGATCCCATCTGTTTCGTCGGCAAGAACGGACTGACCGACGCAGTTGTCCAGGCCATCGGCGTGGCCTTCGATACGCATGAACTGCTCAAGCTCAAGTTTATCGACGGCAAAAAAGAAAAGCGCGAATTGTCAGCAGCCATCGAGCAGCGGACGAACAGCGCCGTGGTGGGCCTCATTGGCAACATCGCCATCCTGTACCGCCAGCATACGGATCCGGAAAAGCGCCGTATCCAATTGCCTTGAGAGGTCTGCATGCTTAATGTTGCCGTTTTCGATACGAAGGCGTTTACGAAGGCTGCCTTCCAGACCCAGAACGCGGACGGAATCTCGTTCACCTTCTTCGAGCACCGGCTGACGCCCGATACGGCTGTGTCCGCCACGGGATACGCGGTCGTTTGCTGCTTTGTGAACGACACCGTGGACGCGGATGTGGTTGAACGCCTCGGCCGGATGGGCGTGGGCCTGATCGCTATGCGGTGCGCAGGCTACAACAACGTGGACCTCGAAGCGTGCGAGCGGCACGGCCTCGGCGTCGTCCGCGTGCCGGCCTACTCGCCGCCGTCCGTCGCCGAACACAGTATCGCGCTCATGCTGGCGCTGAACCGGCACATCACCCGCGCCCACGCGCGCGTCCGCGAGGGCAATTTCGCACTCGACGGACTCGTCGGTTTCGAAATGCATGGGAAGACCGCCGGCGTCGTCGGGACGGGCCGCATCGGCAAGTGCGCCGCCGAAATCCTGCTCGGATTCGGCTGCCGCGTGCTCGCGTACGATCCGTTCATCAACGAGGACCTTGCCAAACGCGCCGGATTCGCCTATACGGACCTTGATACGCTGTTTCGCGAATCCGATATCATTAGCCTTTACGTGCCTCTGCTGCCCGACACGCGCTATCTCATCAATGACGACACCATCGCGAAGATGAAGAAAGGCGTCATGCTGATCAACACGAGCCGCGGCGCGCTCGTCGATACCCGCGCCCTCATCAAGGGGCTCAAAAGCGGCAAAATCGCCAGCGCCGGACTGGATGTGTATGAAGAAGAGACCGAGTATTTTTTCGAGGACCATTCGGACGCCGTTATCAAAGACGATATCCTCGCGCGCCTGCTCACATTCAACAATGTCCTCATCACGAGCCACCAGGCGTTCCTGACCAAGGAGGCGCTGGCCGCGATTGCCTCGACCACCGTGCGCAACATCCAGGAATACGCCGAAGGCAAACGCGGCAAGGCACTTACCAACGGCGTCTGCGCCAGGTGCGCGCGGTAGCCCGGCGGCACTTCGCAGGTTAGCGGAGAAGAGCGTTTCATCTTTCCGCGAAAGCCAGAAGAATATGCGTGCAACGTTTGGAGTATAATCGAAGAAGGAAAAGAGCCATTCGAAGGAAACACATGATTATGGATGAGACGACGCTACTGGAACGGATCACAGTGAATCCCCGCATTTTCGGGGGCAAGCCCATCATTCGAGGCCGTCGGCTGGCGGTCGAGCACATCTTGGGAATGCTCGCCTCCGGTGACACCGAGGATACGATACTCGAAGGCTACCCGTGGCTTGAACGCGAAGATATTCGCGCATGCTTGCTTTACGCACAACGTGTCGTCGGCCACGAACGCGTGGAGCTCGCCATCCTGGAAGCGGCCCTGTGAAGTTGCTCTTGGACACATGCGTATGGGGCGGCGCGAAAACGGTACTCATCGAAGCCGGACACGACGTCGTGTGGGCCGGCGATTGGGACGAAGATCCAGGCGATGAAGAGATCCTCACTCGTGCGTATCGTGAAGGGAGGGTGTTGGTGACGCTGGACAAAGACTTCGGGGAACTTGCCATTGTCAGGCGTTTTCGCCATGCAGGGATCTTACGGCTCGTGGGTTTCTCGGGACGCACCCAAGGAAGCGTATGCCTACAGGTGTTGGCAACACACGGTGGCGAATTGGAGTTGTCGGCGATCGTGACGGCTGACAAGAGGCGCATTCGAGTCCGAACCGCAGAGTAGGGTTGGTGGCATTCGAGAAGCTTGAACAATGAAAATCATTCTTGCCAAACCGCGCGGATTTTGCGCGGGCGTCGAGCGCGCGACCCGTTGCGTCGAGCGGGCGCTCGATGTGTATGGTCCGCCGGTATACGTGCTCAACGCGATTGTACACAACGGCGCCGTCGTACAGGACCTGCGCGACAAGGGCGCCATGTTCGTGCGCGATCTGAAGGACGTGCCGCGCGGCTCGCATCTGCTGTTCAGCGCGCACGGCGTCGGGCCGATGCAATGGGAGGCCGCGCGCGAACGTGGCCTGCACGTGATCGACGCCACCTGTCCACTCGTGGAAAAGGTCCATCGCGAGGCGCGCCGTTTCGCAGAGGCCGGTTGTACAGTCGTCTTGATTGGCGAGAAGGGCCACGACGAGGTCGTCGGCACTGCTGGCTGGGCGCCGGATCATATCCAGGTCGTCTTCTCCGAAGAAGAGGCCGCGACAGTGTCCGTGCCGGACCCCGAACATGTCGCGTATCTGACGCAGACGACCCTCAGCGTCGAGGACGCGTCGCGCGTGATCGACGCATTGCGCCGCCGGTTTCCCGCGATACGCGGTCCGCACGCCGACGACATCTGTTACGCCACGCAAAACCGCCAGCGCGCCGTGATCGAACTCGCGCCTGAAGCCGACCTTGTGCTGGTTGTGGGCGATCCGGCGAGCGCCAACTCGAAACGCCTCGCCGAGATCTGCGGCAAGAAGGAAAAACGGAGTTACTTGATTGCCTCGGCGTCGCTGATCCAAGATCCGTGGCTGCAATCGGCAAGAACAGTCTTGGTGACCTCCGGGGCATCCGTGCCGGAGTCGTTGGTACAGGGCGTCGTCGAACACCTGAAAGGCAAGGGGTTCAACGACGTCGAGGAGCGTGAAGTGGCACACGAAAACGTGCATTTCGAACTACCCGAAGCGTTCGAGGAAGTAGTCAGTAGTCAGTAGTCAGTAGTCAGTAGGGGCAAAGTAGCGGCGTGCTACTTACTACTTACTACTTACTACCAAGCCCAATGGCGAGGAGGAGTATTGATGAACGGTTTTCCACGAACCATGGTCGGCGGGGTATCCCTGTCGCGGATGATCATCGGCACGAATTGGTTTCTCGGTTTCAGCCACACGACGCCGTCGAAGGATCAGTACATCTGCGAGTGCGTGCGCGACCGAAAGAAGATGGCCGATATCATCGAGGTGTTCCTGCGATCCGGCGTGGACACGATCATGGGCCTGATCGCGATGCCGCCCTTGGCCGAGGCGATCAAGGAGGCGGAAGACCGCACGGGACTAGGCGTGATCGTCATATCGACGCCCGCGTTCCCGCTCGGACCGGAGACGCCGTCGAAGGGACTGGACAAGGGCGCGGTTGACGCGATCGTCGAAGAACAGGCGAAACTCGGCGCGCGGTTCTGCTTCCCGCACACGTCGACCACGGACGCGCTGCTCGACCGCTGTACGCGCAAAATCCGCCACATCGAAACGATTACGGAATCGGTCCGCGCGCACGGCATGATCCCCGGACTCAGCACGCACATGCCGGAAGCGATCATCTACTCGGACGAATCCGGCATCGACGTCGAGACGTATATTTCGCTCTACAACTCGATGGGGTTCTTGATGCAAGTCGAAGTCGACTGGATCGCGCGCGTTATCCAAGAAGCCAAGAAACCCGTCATGACCATCAAACCGATGGCCGCAGGTCAACTCCGCCCGTTCCAAGGCCTAGCGTTCGCATGGAGCACGCTACGCGACATCGACATGGTTACAGTCGGCACCATGGCCCCCAAAGAAGCCGCCGAACTCATCGAGATCTCGCTCGACCTCCTCGAAAAACGAGGCAACACCCAACCGCTCCAAGAGACGCGATCGAAGGCATCTGTAAAGAGTGCCTAGTCCAGGGCCTCTTGCGTCCGCCATAGCGTTGGGCGGCGATGCCTTGGGCGCGTTTCATCCTTGTGTTATAATGAAGAAAGGCAGGAGCGTTGTCGATGAGAGGAGGGCGTGCTCGCATTGGACAAACGCTTCGCCAAGGATTAACCAACGTGCTAGATGGAGTGAGACGGGGATGCTGGAAGTAAGTGTGTCGCGCAACGGCGGGATCGTCATACCCGCTGATGTCCGGAAGAAGTATGGCATTACGCCCGGCGCGAAGATTTTCGTTGTCGAACGGGAGAACGAGATTGCGTTGCGGCTTCAAGTCAAGGATCTTGCAAGAAAATTATGCGGAAGCCTCAAGGAATTCGGTTCAGGAACGGACGAACTGCTGAGAGAACGGGCCAGAGACAACGAACGCGAGGACGCCAAGTTTGGGTAAGGCCGTGTTGGACAGCTATGCGATAATGGCCTATCTCTTTAAGCAGAAAGGTTACGAACGCGTGCTTAAATTGATAGAGAACGCGGGCAACACCGGACAACCCCTTTTGATCACGTCCGTCAATTGGGCGGAAGTCAGCTACGTTGTTGAACGAAAAGCGGGCAGAACTCATTGGTTGCGCCTTCGTAAAGACCTTGCCTGTCTCCCCATCGAGATCGTCGAAGCGGACAAGGAACTCGCGGAATGTGCCGCGGAGTTCAAAGTAAAGGGCGGCATTTCTTTGGGAGACTGTTTCGCTGCGGCGCTCGCCAAGCTGCGAGGCCTGCCTGTCTGCACTGGTGACCGCGAGTTCGAGAGGGTTCAAGACGAAGTGAAGGTTATGTGGATCTAATTGTTGTTGGCCTAATGGGGACGAGGAAACAACCATGAAGAA
>CAIYET010001049.1 GCA_903925285.1 Candidatus Hydrogenedentota bacterium
CCTTCCGGGCCACAACTGTTTATGGAGGAATGAAAGCATGAGTACCAAGCAAGACATGCGGTTTTCGTTGGGCCAGATCGTGGCCACCCCTGGCGCGCTCGAAGCGCTGCAGCGGAACAACGTCACCGGGTTCGACTACCTACGCAGGCATGCATCAGGCGACTGGGGCATAGTCTGCGACGAAGACAAACAAGCCAACGAGGACGCGCTCACGACCGGCGCGCGCCTCATGAGTGTGTACTTCCTGCCTGACGAGACGAAGCTCTGGATTATTACGGAAGCGGCCGATGACGGCGGCGTCCGCGTAGTGACCACGCTTCTTTTGCCGGACGAGTACTGAAGGAGGAGATCTAAGATGAAGACAGTAACTGAGACCATCACCAACATCGTCTACCAGTCGGAGTTTATGCCCGAGGTCCGTACGACTAATCCGTCACTCGCACGTACCATCGCGTGGGCGGACGACCATCCTGTCGTATGGCGGGTTTTGACTGAACGCAGGAGCAAGGCCTTTGGCATTGGCTCGTGTGAATACATCGGCTGGGCGCAGAAGAGCAAAGAGCCCGACGCAGTCTTGGAGCGTGTGCGCCATATGTGTGAGCTTGGGGAAGGCAAGAGCCCATACCACGACTCGAATAGCATCTTCGTGTGGCGGGCCAGATTTACCATCGAACACTACCAAGACAAGAGATTCACCGGCGGGTTCTTCCAGCAACACGACGCGAAGTATCCACGGTCGTGCCTCACACTGGACTACACGCCCGCGACCCTTCAGGAAGTCCTGGACCAGTTTTGTGCATGGATGGACCGTTGCTACGACACGAACCACGTGACCATCAACAAGATGACCGTCCGCACATTCCCCGGAAAGGAGACCGCACCATGCCCGACGACGTCTGCTTCAACGAAGTAGAGCATTTCATGACCTGTGGGGAAGGCCGCCAATTCCTGCAAGGAATCCGGGACCACCTCAAAGGCCACACCATTACCGATGTGGAGTTCATCGCAAACGGTGAAGGTGTAACGACCATTCTCAATCTGAGCAATGGCCAGTGCTACACCTTCAACGACGAAGAACTGTATATCGAAACCCTGCGCGAGCAGTTCAGCGGAGTGTTCCGCGAACTGGCGCACAACAACAAGAAGGAGGAATGCGATGAGCAACAGAGCATCGCTCCGTAGGACCATGTTCACCGGAGACGGTGACGATACCGGCTGGGGCTGGCGGATTTGTGACGACTATTTCCGCAGCTACGCCGACGATTGCAACGAACAGGATGTGCCCAAAGACCCGCTGCAACTATTGAGCAAAGCATGCGCCGAAGCCACCGAGCAGGAACGCCTCGTCTTCGAGGACCTGCTGGCCGAAGGCAAAGGCCTGCTCATCAACGGGTCATGGCATGAATTCGAGGAAATAGCGCCCGCGCTACGAGCGGGCCTGGAAAAGGAGAACTAACCCCATGGGAGACCTCTGCAACATGAATGATATCGACCGCTTTTTGCGCTGCCGAAAAGGCAAAGCGCATCTGAAGAAGATTGTAGCCATGCTCAAAGGGAGAACCATCACAGACGTGACGTTCTCCAACGAAGTGCATTGCGTGGTGACCACGCTATGCCTTGATGACAACTCTGAATTCGTCGTGTTCCAGCCTTCGCTGGACGTGGACGTGCTCCGCGAGGAATTCGCCGAAGCCATCCAGGCGGAGTACTACAAGGACTCCCCGGAACGGCAACGATCTGAAAGGAAGGAACCATGAGAGACGCTTCCGAGATGAAGGACATCGACCTGTTCTTGAGATCCAG
>CAIYET010001050.1 GCA_903925285.1 Candidatus Hydrogenedentota bacterium
AGCATCGCAAACCCGGCGGCGATGGACGAATGGGGTGGGAGCAGTCTGTTTGGTTTCATGGCTGGATCAGTTGGCGTTTCTTTTGGGAGTGGCGATTCTTTTCGCATCGTTGGCGATCGGGTCAGAAAGACATGCCACGGCAATGCGCGACCTGCATGCTCATCCCGGCAGTGCATCGCCGGCGCTCAATTTTCGTTAGCATAGCCTGCGAGGGAAATCCGGCAATGCTCTCCTGCGTATTAAAATTACGAGTTTGCGCCACTTCGGCTTGCCGAGCGCCGGGGTGCGTGGTATGTCGTCCCCGCATGACCATGCCCGTGACCAGCGCGAAGCTGGATTCCATCTCGCTCTTTGTTGCCGCGGACCGCGATACCCAGCTCCTTTACCGCTTCCACCAAAGACCTGAGAACGGATCGACCCACCCCGAAGCCAGGCTGACCGAAGGCGTCGTCCAGATCGCGGCCGGAAAAAGGCAATGGATCGAGCTGCCGATCGAATGCGCCATTCCCCGCCCTGGCTGGCATTTCCTGATCCTCGAAACGAACCCCGACCTGGCCGTCCACATGACGGAAACCCCGCCCGGGAAACGCTGGTATTACCCCCGCCCCGCTGATCCCATCCGCCCTAACCCATTTAGCACTTGGACCGCGCGCACGCTGCAAATTGGCATGACGCGCGCCGTGGACGGCGACGGTGCCAGCGTTGTGTCGCCCGACTGGAGCGGACACGCCCGGAACTTCGCCGCCGAAGGCGTGTTTCATAATTTCGCCTACCTGTGCCGCACCTCACCTGAACAGGCGATGTACGGCGCGTCCATGGTGGTGAACGGCCACCGCCGCCCGACCCGAACCCCGAACCTCTGGGTTTCGGCGGCGAGTTCGTTCGCGCAACCAGATTGGATCGAGCTAAGCTGGGAGACCCCCCGGACGATCAACGAAATACAGATTCTCTTCGACTCGGCGCTGCACTTTCACTTTTGGCAGAGCTGGCAGGGCTACCCGGTCCGCAGCGTGCCCTCGATCGTCCGCGACTACCGTCTGATCGCTCACCATGCCGACGGCACTTCGTCCAGCATCACGGAGGTCACCGGCAACTTTCAGCGCAATCGCCGCCACCGCGTGGCCCTCGCAGGCATCACCCGGCTGCGTCTCGAGATACTTGCCACCAACGGCCTTGCCCGCGCGCCAGTTTATGAGGTCCGTGTGTTGGGAGCCAGTTATGGGGCATCAACAGTCCCGGAGGACTCCCAAGCCTCGGCTACGGACTTGAAACAACCATGATGAAAGCGGACCTTGACCAACCAATCCCGGGAAGAGGCGTGAAAATGAACCACAAGCGCATTGAATCGATCGCGACGCTTGGCGGTAAGCACTATCGCGGCAGGATGTCCATCGATGCCACCTTCGTCGGCGACCCGATGGCGGCGCCGGGCGTGAGCTGCATCGTTGCCCGCGAACCCGAGAGCGAATACGGCGAGACTTTGGCCGGCGTGCGGCGCGGAGACACCCAGCCGCGTGTTCATTACACCCAGGGCAACAAGGATCATTTCATCAAGGAGGTCGATCCCTACATGAAGCCCGGCGACACGAACAACGGACTCCTGCCGTTTGTGTTCCGAGTCGAAGGCCTCGCCAACGGACAGGGCGACAAGAAGATCCAGGCCTACAACTATCGGGTCTGTCAGGCGAGTGCTCCGAAGCAAACGCCGCAGCAAACGAATCCATGAAAATCGCCGGTACCATACTTACCGCGCTGCTCGTCCTTGGATTCGCTGCCAACACCGCCACGGGTGGCGATCTGGCGGTTCGCAACCCGCGCTGCGAGTATCAGACCGAACCCTTGGCCATTGATACTGCCCGGCCAAGGCTGTCGTGGACGTTGTCGTCGGCGACCCGGGGCGCGCGGCAGACCGGCTATCGGATACTCGTCGCCGGTTCGCCGCAAGAACTCGCCACCGACCATGGCGACCTGTGGGACAGCGGGAGAGTCCTGTCCGACGAAACGAGCC
>CAIYET010001051.1 GCA_903925285.1 Candidatus Hydrogenedentota bacterium
AAGGTTCATCGGCCCTTTCTTTTTACGAGACGGACAATGTTCTTATCATAGGACCGAATGATCATCGCCCTCTCGATATGACCGTCTGCGTTGCCTGCGGCCACTGCGCCACAACATGTCCCACCGGCGCCCTTTCCTTCAAACCCGTTCTCCCCGAAATCTATCGGGCCCTCCATAATCCGAATCTCACTGTTGTCGCTCAGATTGCACCGGCAGTCCGGGCCACCTTCGGACAGCACTATGGTATCGACGCGCCTCTTGTCATGTCGATACTTTCCGCAGGACTCAAGGAAGTCGGCTTCAACTTTGTCTTCGACACCTGCTGGGCTGCCGACCTTACCATTATGGAGGAGGGAACGGAATTCCTGACCAGGATAGGGGAAGAGGGGATTCTGCCCCAGATTACGTCGTGCTGTCCTGCATGGGTCAACTACTGCGAAAAGATGGCGCCCGATATCCTTCCCCACCTCTCTTCATGCAAATCACCGCAACAGATGTTTGGCTCGGTGATGAAACACTATTTTGCACGCCAGTTCAAGGTCCCGCCGGAACGACTTTTTTTCGTCTCCATCATGCCCTGTAACGCAAAGAAATATGAGGCAAGACGGCCGGAGTTCAACCGTGAGGGTATCTCGGACGTAGACGCCGTAATGACTACAACCGAAGTTATCAGGATGTTTGAAGAACGGAAGATTGATCCAACCACCATCAAACCTGTGCCGATAGATGCCTTCTTCGGCAAGGCGAGCGGTGCAGGCATCATTTTCGGTGCAACCGGAGGCGTTGCAGAGGCGGCCCTGCGGCTTGCAGCGGAACGGGTCATGGGAAAAAGGATGGATGGTTTCACCTATGAACAGGTAAGGGGTCTTACGGGCATCAAGGAGACTACGATCAGTCTCGGCGATACCGCGGTGCGCCTTGCAGTGGTAAGCGGCCTCCAGAATGCCCAGTATCTCATCGACAGGATGCGCGCCGGCGACGCCCCCTACGACCTCATCGAGGTTATGGCCTGTCCCGGGGTATGCATCAACGGCTCGGGCAATCCTGCGCCGAAACTGACCAGTGACCCCGAGGACAGGCTCGATGTTCTCTACCGGCTCGATGAGATCGCCTCTATAAAGAGGAGTCAGGATAATCCCACCATACAGGCAATCTACACAAACTGGCTCGGCGAGCCCGATGGAAGCGTATCACACCATAACCTCCATACTACCTACCGGCGTCGCTCCATGCGAATACAGGAAACAGTGGAGGAGCTTCTTCCGGAAGGGGCGCCCATAGATGTGGGAGTCTGCGTGGGCACAAGTTGTTTTATCAAGGGGTCGTTCCACATCCTCGAAGGGTTATCGGCAGAACTCCGGCGTCGGGGCCTTTCCGCACGGTTCAAAGTCAGAGCGCGTTTCTGCACAGATCAATGCTCCGGCGGCCCGAATGTGAGCGTAGGCACAAATGTAGTCAATCGCGTGGACCCAGGCGATCCCGGCGGCTTTATCGACATGTACCTTATTCCAGCTCTCCATGCAGCCCGGAAGCCCCCGGTCCCGACAACGACAGCATAGAAGAGAGGAGGACTGCAAAGAATTCTTCTATCGCCAATGTGGCACGCCAGGATCTACATCGATCTGTTGCGCTGCCAAGTCCTGCTAATCTCTCCGCCAACTCTTCCGGCATT